>BDTT01000113.1 GCA_002897995.1 bacterium BMS3Bbin10
GGAAAGCAACGCCCCTATGAGCGCTAGGGTCTTTTCGATTTTTATGGAATCAAAATCAGACCCTGGTTCTTTGATCTAACGTGCTTCTTATCGGAAAACCGGTTCCCGCTTTTCCCGAAGCACTTAGCGCATGAACTCATAAACACAAAGCTGGACCGCGGTTTTGATTCCGTCAAAACATGAAGCGATCCAGCGCTGCTACCATATGTCCAGAATATTGTGCAAAAGGAAGCGGAAGAAAAATATCAGGGCAATGCTGCCAAACAACAGATGCACCCAGGGCCGGTCGCCATCTTCATCGCGGTAGGTCAGCGCATGAAATGCAACAAATCCGGTGCCCGCAACCAGCAGCCAGTCAATCCAGGTTCCCCCCATGAGGGCGTCCTCTTTTCTTCTGATGAATATAATCAGCGCTTGAGCGGGCTTAATAACATGGCGGGAACAAACATTGTAGCTTCAACACCTGCGCGGCGCTTTCCCCGAACATGAAGAGGATGATCATGAAGCCGACGATATACATGGCCGCTTCCAGCCCCTTGTTGATCTGCGCGCGGGAGGCCGATTTATGCACAACGCCGAATTCGGCCGGGTCAATCTCCCCCTCGCTGTCCCGCTTCAACACCTTCTTGCAGAAATGGCGGACCCAAGGCGGCACAATGTCGTTGAACATATAGCCGGTGAAGTGTTTTTCGATCAGCTTCTCATCGCCGGCCTCGCCAAACCAGTCCTCATAGGCAATCTCGAACACGCGGAATTCCCCCACGCTCAGCAACGCAGCCGCGCGCAGCACCGACCACACGTCAACCGGAATTTTATGTTCATCGAAGTAGCGCCGAAGATTCGAATCCGGAGAGGTCATAAGTCCACCGTCATCTGTTACCTGAACGGATACCTGCTTTGTTTCATCTTATCGCCAGTCGCTTGCAGGTAATAGTCCGGCCCAAGCCACCTCGCGCATGATTGAACGAGTTTCGGGCGGAACTACGGCCCTTTCAAATGCCCTGAATGAGAGTATATTAACCATATATACACGCATAGCGTGCATTTTATACTTGATTTTCTATGAGGCATAACAGCCCTGCTCACGGGAGCGCGCCCCGATGGCTTACAAACGAACTCAGCCAAATTCAGACCCGCTCCTCCTGATCACCATAAGGCGCAATGATCAAAGGCTGCAACTGGAACGCTCCTTGAGCCGAATATGGCATCAGCCCAAACTTCTGATCGAGCCGGGCGTCAGGGAAGCCTTCACCCTTCTTGTCGAGAATCATTTGAGCGGAAATCCGGTCAGGCCCGATATATTTATTCTCGATCTTGAGGACGGCGCCTGCAACACCGCTGTCCTGCTTGAAACCGCGCGCCTGGCGCCGGGTTTGCGCGACGCGCCATTTATCGCTCTTGTCGATTGCGAAAGCGCCGCCATGCGCAACCGGACCTACGATGCCGGCGCCGACCTGGTCGTCCCCTGGCCCCGTCTCGATGCGCGAATTGGCGACATCGCCGGGCTGGTGGTCGGCAGCTGGCTCAATACCGAATCCGCAGAAGACGCATCGAGGCAGGCAAGATAGCCGGTATCCGGCCTTCAGAATTTCCGGTACAGGCCGAAGGCGGCATAGCCGCCAAAATCCTCGGCGAGATAATCGCCGGAAACCCCGCCCGATAGGGTCAATTCGGTTCCGCCCAGATTGTAGCGCAGAAACCCTCCTGCGCGCGCGCTGTCATATTCCTCATTTCCCGAAAGCCCGGTCTCAAGACCCGCGCTGACGCGGCCGCGCATCCGGCGCCCCAGGCGCAACTGCGTCCAGTAGGACGCAAAGACATCCGCATAGCTGGCATCCAGAGACAGCCAGCCGGCGTCTCCCAGATTGCGCCAGAGCTCAATCTGGCCCACCGCCCCGAATTCGCCGCCATTGACACTATTGTCCGGATCGCCGGGTGACAGATCATGGGTCTCGAAACCGACGCCGGCATAGGCCTTGAGGGTCCACTCGCCGCGCCGCCACTGATAACCGCCAAGAAGCTGGGCCAGGGCGACATCGCCGTCGAAACCGGCCGATCCCGCAACGCCGGGCAGCGCGCCGCTATACTCATAAGCGCCAATGCCGGTGAGCGCCTTCACGCGCGGGCCCCGGGCGTCAACGCTTGCGCCGAACGCCCACACGGCGCCGCCATATCCAAAAACGGAATTTTGCGTGAAACCCACACCGCTGAATATTTCAATGGATGGCGCGGGCCGGTCCCCTCGCGCATGGCCATCGGCCTGCGCGCGCGTAATCGCGGCGGGCATTGCCGCAATCAATGCCGCAATCAACACCACCGCACCGCACCGGAAATGGTGCGGCCTCTTTTGGCCGAGCCTCCCCAAGACCTGCCCCCCAGTGACAGATGTTAAAGCCGTTATCGAAATACTGGCATGTATTTCCGATTTAAGCCAAGCAGACTTGGAAATATATCCTGGATATCAACACATCTCGGCGCGAATAATTATAATATATATACTTGTAGTTTAATTATTCAATCGGAGCGTGCATGCGTGCGGGATCAGCTCTTTTCGGAATCCTCAGGTTTGGAACTCAATAACTCGGTGACGGTGTCGGGAACGAAGGTCTGGTCCTCCATCGGCGGGCGGACATAGCCCGCCTGGGGCGGGCGCTCTTCCAGGATCACCGGTTCGGGGGTCAGGTCCTTATAGTCGAACAGACTGAGAAGATGTGCGATGCATTTGAGCCGGGCGTGCTTCTTGATGTCCGCATCCACCACATACCAGGGCGCCTGCTTGATGTCGGTGTGGGCGAAATTGAAGTCCTTCGCCTTGGAATATTCAACCCAGCGATTGCGCGATTCAAGGTCCATGGGTGACAGTTTCCAGCGCTTGGTGGGCTCCGAGATACGGCCCTGAAAGCGCCGCTCCTGCTCCTCGTCGCTGACCGAGAACCAGTATTTGATAAGCTTGATGCCGCTGCGCACCAGCATGCGCTCGAACTCCGGGCAGGAGCGCATGAACTCCTGATACTCATCATCCGTGCAGAACCCCATCACCCGTTCGACACCGGCGCGGTTGTACCAGGAGCGGTCGAGAATGACCATTTCGCCGGCCGCCGGCAGGTGGGGGACATAGCGCTGGAAATACCATTGGGTTTTCTCGCGCTCGGTCGGAGCGGGCAGGGCAACCACCGAGCAGATACGCGGATTGAGCGGTTCGGTGATGCGCTTGATCGTGCCGCCCTTCCCCGCCGCGTCGCGCCCTTCAAAGACGACCACGACCTTGAGACCCTCATGCTTGATCCATTCCTGCAACTTGACGAGCTCGGTCTGAAGTCTGGCCAGTTCGCGCTCATAGACCTTGTTGGAAATCCTCTTCCTGGCCTGGTTGTTTCCCATCTGGCGGGCCCCCTTGAATTTCGGTTTCAGCGTCCGGCGAACGGACCAGACGGAAAATGGCGCAATTTACCGGGATGCCCCGGACATCGCATCGAATCGCATTGAACCGGTTCTCATGTTAGCCGACAACACCGGCGCACACACCCGGTCCGGTTCACCCGAAGATACGGATTTTTGCCGCAGGCTGAAACGGATTCCGGCCGGCCTACGCCGCCAGGGCCGCCTTCGGCTCGGAATAGTCGTATCCCAGATCATCCGCGACCGCCTTATAGGTCACGGCCCCCCTGTAAACATTGAGCCCGGCCAGCAGATGCGGGTCGTCCAGCAGGGCCTTGTTGACGCCCTTGTCGGCGATTGACAGGGCAAAGGGCAAAGTGACGTTATTGAGCGCGTAAGTCGAGGTTCTGGCGACGGCGCCGGGCATATTCGCCACGCAGTAATGCACCACGCCATCGACAATAAATGTCGGATCCGCATGGGTCGTTGCTTTCGAAGTCTCGAAACATCCGCCCTGATCGATCGCCACATCGGCCAGCACCGAGCCCGGTTTCATCCGCGAAACCAGCTCCTTGCTGACAAGTTTCGGCGCGGCGGCGCCCGGCAGCAGAACGCCGCCGATTACCAGATCGGCCTGAAGCACTTCCTGCTCGATCGCCAGCGCCGTCGAATACAGGGTTTTGACGCGGCTTCCGAAACGCACGACAAGCGCGCGCATGGTATCCACATTGCGGTCGAGCACCGTTACGTCGGCGCCCATTCCAATGGCCATATAGGCGGCGTTCTCGCCAACCACGCCGCCGCCGATGATGACGACCTTCGCCGGGGCGACGCCCGGAACGCCCGCGAGCAGCGTGCCCGATCCGCCCTGCGCCTTCTCCAGGCAATGGGCGCCGGCCTGTATCGACATGCGCCCCGCAACCTGCGACATCGGCGCGAGCAGCGGCAGCCCGCCATGGGCATCCGTCACCGTCTCATAGGCGATGCATGTGGCGCCGCTCTCCACCAGATCCCTGGTCTGCTCGGGATCGGGCGCGAGATGCAGATAGGTATAAAGGATCTGGCCCGGCCTGAGCATCGCCCGCTCGCCGGCCTGCGGCTCCTTCACCTTCACGATCATATCCGCGCGCGCGAAAACGTCCTCGGCCATATCGGCGATGGTGGCGCCGGCGCTTCTGTAATCGTCGTCGCTCGCCCCGATCCCCAGACCGGCGGCGGTTTCCATCACCACTTCATGGCCGTGATTTACAACTTCGCGCACGCTCGCCGGCGTCATGCCGACACGGTATTCGTGAACTTTGATTTCCTTGGGCACACCAAGCAGCATCACATTCTCTCCATACCAATACACGGCCCCCGCCGACGCGCGGCGGAGGCGCAATCCTCCCGAACAGATTTTAACCCCTGTCCCGGGATTCGATGATAGGGCCAGATACGATAATTCATCCGGACCAGCCCCGGGCAGTTCAGGTCATGGACCCCTCCATGGATCATCGGGCCCCGGCGGCGCCCTTGCGCGCCATTTGCGCATCGATCAGTCCGGCAAGGCGAAGTATTCCGGGCTCGATCATTTTGGAATCGATAGACGAAAAGCCCAGCCGGAAATGGCGCGAGGGCCGGGTATTCTCATTGAAATAGATACGCCCCGGCTCAATGATAATGCCGGCGCGAAGCGCTTCGGCGGCCAGCGCATCGCTGTCCAGGCCCCTTGGCCCCGTCACCCAGTAACTCGATCCGCCGAATGTCGGCATCCGGCTGGAGCCCGGCAGATGGGCGGCCAGGGCGTCGCGCATTGCTTCCCAGCGCACACGGTAGGCGCGCTCAAGCCGGCCAATGAGGGCGTCGTGATAGCCGAGCGAAAGGAACAGCGCCACGGCGCGCTGATTATTGTTGGGCGCGTGACGCATCATGAGACGGCGCAGCGCCCTCAACTCGCTGACGAGCGCTTTCGGGGCGACGAGAAAGCCCATGCGCAAACCCGGGAACAGGGTCTTCGATAGCGAGCCCACGTAAATGACACGGTCCTCGGCATCCATCGATTTGAGTGCCGGACAGGGGGAGCCGATATAGTTGGTCTCGAACTCATAATCATCCTCGACGATAACCAGATCATGCTCGCGGGCGGCGTCGAGCAACGCCTGGCGGCGGCGGCGCGGCATCGTCACCGTCGTCGGGAAATGATGGCTCGGCGTGGTGAAGACCACATCGCACCGGGCCAGGCGCGCATCGACAACAAGCCCTTCATGGTCGACTTCAATGGGCCTCACCTGGCTGGTCCGAAGCCTGAATATATTGCGCACGTCCGGGTAGCCGGGCTCCTCTATCGCGACCACGGTCTCGCGCGTCACAAGCAGGCTCGCCAGCAGATAGAGGGCATTTTGCGCACCCAGCGTTACGAGGATTTCGTCATCGCCGGCCATGATGCCGCGGCGTGGCAGGATGCGCGTGCGAATCTGCTCCACCAGCATCGGATCGTCCCGGTCGCGAAAATCGCTTGTCCACGCCTCGATCCATTGTTTCCCCAGCGCCTGCCGGTTGCATTCGCGCCATTCGGCAATGGGAAACAGCTTGTGGTCCACCTGTCCGTAAATAAAGGGATAGGGATAGTCCGGCCAGTTCTCCGGCTTGCGGATATTTTCCTGATTGGTCGGCTGCACGCGGTACCGGGCGAGCCAGTTGGGCGGCTCGAATTCCTCCGGTGCGTCGAAAACCGGGCGTTCCGCGCGGCCGTTCAGAATGTCTTCATTGACGTAATAGCCGGAGCGTTCGCGCGCGACGATATAGCCGTCGTCGATCAGGCCCTGATAGGCCAGCACCACCGTATTGCGCGAAACGCCGAGCCGCCGGGCCATTTGCCGGCTCGACGGTATCCGGTCCTGAACCGGCAATTGTCCGCCCAGGATCGCCGAGACCAGAACCTCCCGAATCTGGGATTGCAGGCTCATCTTGCCCCCGGCGGGCAACTGAAACAACGACTCGCGCATCGTCTGGCCTCATCAAAAAGAGGAATTTGGTACTAGGATGAGTCCAAAAAATGAGCGTAGCCTTAGAATGGACTTCGTACAAGCTGACAGGATTAGCGGGCCGGGAGCGCGAGATGGACCTGTGTCCGGTCATCCACCGGGTACCCGGTGAAGTATTGAGGCAGGGAAAATGCTGAAATCAGTCAATACGCTTGAGCATCACTGGATGCCCTTTACGCCCAACCGCGAATTCAAGGATTCGCCGCGGCTGGTGGTCAAAAGCAAGGGCGTCGAGTTGTGGGACCATAATGGCAACCGCATACTTGACGGGTCATCGGGCCTGTTCTGCGTGGCGGCCGGACATGGCCGCACGGAAATCGCCGAAGCCGTTTATGAAGCGCTGCTTGAAAACGACTATACGGCGCCCTTCAATCTCGCCCAGCCTTCATCCTTCGAGATGGCGCGCCGGGTCGCCGCGCTGACGCCGGAAGACATCAATCACATCTTTTTCGCCAATTCAGGGTCGGAGGCTATCGACACCGCGCTGAAAATCTCCATGGCCTTTCACCGGGCGCGCGGCGAGGGACAGCGCACCCGTTTCGTATCGCGCGAGCGCGCCTATCATGGCGTCAATATCGGCGGCACGTCGCTGTCCGGCATGGTCAAGAACCGCGAGACCTTTTCCGGCGTGATGCCAAATGTGGTGTGCATGCGCCACACATGGCTTGAGGAAAACCGTTTCGTCCGCGGGCAGCCCGAGAACGGAGCGGAGCTGGCCGATGATCTCCAGCGCATGGTGGACACCTATGGCGGGGGCACGATCGCGGCCTGCTTTGTCGAGCCGGTCGCCGGCTCGACCGGTGTGCTGCTGCCGCCGAAAGGCTATCTGGAGCGGCTGCGCGAGATTTGCGACGCCAACGGCATCCTGCTGGTGTTCGACGAGGTCATCTGCGGTTTCGGGCGCCTTGGAGCCCCCTTTGCGAGCCAGGCCTTCGGCGTCACGCCCGATATCATGACCATGGCCAAGGCGCTGACCAATGGCGCGCAACCCATGGGCGCCATCGCCGTCAAGGACGAGATTTACGAGACCATCGTCAACGCGGCGCCCGAGGGCGCGATCGAATTGTTTCACGGTTACACCTATTCAGCGCACCCGGCCGCCTGCGCCGCCGGCATCGCCACGCAGAAAATCTTCGATGAAGAGAAGCTGTTCGAACGCGCCGCCGGGCTGTCCGGCTATTTCCTCGATGCCATCTACGCATTGCAGGACATCGATCTCGTGACCGACATCCGCGGTTACGGGCTGCTGGCGGGCATCGATGTGCAGCCGGGGAGCACGCCGGGCGCACGCGGCACGCTAATTCAGAAACAGCTTTTCCAGAACGGGGTGCATGTGAAATTCACCGGCGACTGCGGCATCCCCGCGCCGCCACTCGTCGCCACGCGCGAGCATATCGATGAGATGTGCGCGGCGCTGCGCAAAACCCTGGAGGAGTTTAAGGACTGACCACCGGCTGCCGGCAAATGCAGCGGCCTGCAGTTTTTTGTATGACTGGAGTAGTAAAAAAGGGAGGAGTAGGAGTATGAGAAAAATATTTGCAGCCCTGACGGGCGCTGTTTTTGCGCTGTCCCTGGGGGCAATGAGCGTTCAGGCACAAGAAGTCACGATCGGCTATCAGCAGATTTACAACCCGTGGAAAGTCGCCATTGCCGACGGCGCGTTCGAAAAGGCAACCGGCTACAAGATCAAATGGAAGAAGTTCAATTCAGGCGCCAAGGTCATCACCGCCATGGCGTCCGGCGACGTCCATATTGCTCTTGCCGGCTCCAGCCCCATCGCCGCGGGCATCAGCCGCGCGCTGCCCATCAAATTGTTCTGGATCACCGAGAACATCAATGACGCCGAAGCGCTTGTCGCGCGCAACGGATCGGGCGTCAAGACGATACAGGACCTCGTAGGCAAGAAGGTCGGCGTGCCGTTCGTTTCGACGACGCATTTTCACATGCTGTTCGCTCTTGAGCACAACAAGATCGACCCCAAATCCGTGAAGCTTCTCAACATGCAGCCGAATGCGATTGCGGCGGCCTGGGAACGCGGCGACATCGATGCCGCGTTTGTCTGGGACCCCGCTCTTGGACGCATCAAGAAGACGGGCAAGGTTCTGTTGACGTCGGGCGATCTGGCGAAACTCGGCAAGGCCACCTTCGACGGCATGGTCGTATATAACGACTTCGCCGCCAAGAACGCCAAGTTCATGTGCCAGTTCGTCAAGACCATCGCCGCGGCCGATGCCGCCTACCGCGACGATCCGGGCAGCTTTTCCGGCGATTCCGCCAATGCGAAGAAAATCGTGAAACTCGTCGGTGGCGACGCCAAGGACGTTCCCGGCGTGCTGGCGCTTTACGACTTTCCGACGCTGAAGCAGCAGGTGTCGAGCACATGGCTCGGCGGCGGCAAGGACGGCGGCGCGGCCAAGGCCCTGTTCTTCACCTCTGAATTCCTGAAGAAACAGAGGAAGATCGACGCCATGCTTCCGGACTATGGCGCGGTCGTCGACGTCAGCTACGCGAAAGCCGCGCTTGCCGGCGGTTGCTAGAACACTCTCAACCAGATGCGGTCCCCCCGGGGGCCGCATTTTTCTTTTAATCTCTTATCTCAAGAGACCTGGAGGCGATCAAAATGGCTCAGGTCAAGGGGCGGCCGGCGTCCAAAAAGGCTAAATCCGCGAGCACCAAGTCACGAAAAAATTCCCGCCCGGCGAAAGGCGGCAAGGCAACCGGCAACGGCAGCGGCAAGGAGTTGCGCGCCGAAGCCGTCACCGTCGTTTATCCGGTCAAGGAGGGCGACGACGTTCATGCGCTGGAGAAAGTATCGCTCAGCATCTCTCCGGGCGATTTTGTCGTGGCGCTGGGAGCATCGGGCTGCGGCAAGACGACGTTCCTGAACCTTCTCGCCGGGTTCATCAAACCCACTGAAGGGAATGTGACCCTGGGCGGCAAGCCGGTATTGGGCCCGGGCGCCGACCGCGGCGTCGTGTTTCAGAAACATGCCCTTCTGCCCTGGCTCAAGGTTCTGCAAAACGTCACCTTCGGGCTGAAGATGCAGGGCATCCCGCAGGACAAGCGCCGGGATATGGCGCGCAAATATATCGACCTTGTCGGACTTAAGGACTTTGAACAAAAGAACATTTATGAGCTTTCCGGCGGTATGCAGCAGCGCGTTGGCCTGGCCCGCGCGCTCACCAGCGACCCGGCCGCGCTGCTGATGGACGAGCCTCTCGGCGCTCTCGATGCGCTGACGCGCGACAATATGCAGGAGCTGATCCTCGATGTGTGGCGCGAAACGCATAAGGCAATCTTCTTCATTACCCACTCGGTGGAGGAAGCCCTGTTTATGGCGACCAAGCTGATCGTCATGTCGCCGCGCCCGGGACGCATCACCCACGAATATGAACTCGATTTCTGCCACCGGTTCTTCGAATGCCGGGACGCCCGCAAGGTCAAATCCATGCCGGATTTCATCGAGATGCGCGAAGAGATCATCACGATCATCCGCGGCGACGAGCTGGAGGGGGGAAATATTCATGTCTGATGCGACACACAGCGGGAGTTCCTTCTTCGGGCGGCTGGGACGGCTCTTTTCGGCGGGACCCGCAAAACCGGGCGATTCATTCGGCGCGCCGGGCGTCGGCAATTCCACCACCATCGCCATTGCCTCGGCAATTGGTATTTTTTTCCTGTGGTGGGTGACCACTACTCCCGCCCTTGGGCCAATGGTCAAACCGCTGTTCCTGCCCTCCCCCGCGGAAGTATGGGACAAGTTCGTTTCCGTCGCCACGGAGGGGTATCAGGACCAGACGCTCGCCGAACACACTTTGGCCAGCGTCCAGCGGATTTTCATCGCCTTTGTCCTGGCCGCGTTATTTGGCATTCCCATCGGCATGGCCATGGCGACCAACCGCGTGTTTCGCGGAATTTTCGACCCGCCGATTGAATTCTACCGGCCGCTGCCGCCGCTGGGTTATCTGCCTCTGACGATCATCTGGTTCGGCATCGGCGAGACGCAGAAGCTGGTTCTGCTGTTCCTGGCGATGTTCGCGCCGATGGTGCTCAACACAAGGGCCGGGGTCCGCTCGGTCGCCATCGAGCAGATACATGCGGCCTATTCCCTGGGCGCCAGCCGGGCGCAGGTGCTGTGGCACGTGATCCTGAAAGGCGCGATGCCGGAGATTCTGACCGGCATGCGGATCGGGATCGGCTTTGGCTGGACGACACTCGTCGCCGCTGAACTCGTCGCCACCGAACGCGGCCTCGGCGCCATGATCATGAGTGCTTCGGAATTCCTGGTGACGTCCGTGGTCATCATGGGAATCGTGGTGATCGGCATCATCGCCTATTCATTTGACTTGCTGATGCGGTGGGTCGAGCGCAGAGTGGTGCCCTGGAAAGGGCGCGTCTGATACAGCGCGCGCCGGCTCTCTGGCGGGGCCGGCGCGTCTCTTCGCCCGCAAGGACGAAGTTCGATGACCCCGACCGCTTCTCGACCCTTCCGCCGCATCGTCTGGCCCTTCGGTATTGCCGAAACAATTGTATGGGCCGCGCTCTATTACTCGTTTCCGGCCCTCCTTCTTGAATGGGAGCGCGGCCTTGGCTGGTCGAAGATCGAGCTGACCGGCGCTTTCACCGTTGCACTGCTGGTCTCCGCGGCATCCGCCCCGATTGCCGGGCGGATTATCGACCGGGGGCATGGCCGCGAGTTGCTGACGGGCAGCGCCCTGTTCGGCGCGGGCCTGCTGATGCTGCTCTCGCAGGTCACGCAGCTCTGGCAGTTCTACGCGGTGTGGTTCCTGATCGGCCTGGCCATGGCCGGGTGCTTCTATGACGCCTGCTTCGCGGTTCTGACGCGGGTCATGGGGGAGCGGGCGAAGCGCGCCATTACGCTGGTGACGCTGGTCGCCGGGCTCGCCGGGACCGTGTCCTTTCCAAGCGCCAACGCCCTTGCGGCAACGATCGGCTGGCGCGGGACACTCATGGTTTTCGCAGGCGCAATGGTGATCATCGCCGTGCCGCTGTTCTGGCATGCCTGCGGCACCGCCGAACGCCATCCCACCTCGAAACCGCTGCCTGTCGGCGCCAAGAGAGAAGCCGTCCTGCGTCTCATGCGATCGCCGCTGTTCTGGTGTCTGGCGGTCTGCTTCATCGCCATGGCTTTCAATCACGGGGTGCTGATCAATCATCTCCTGCCGTTGCTGGACGAGCGCGGCGTACACAAGGAAACGGCGATCCTCGCCATTTCGATGATCGGGCCGATGCAGGTATCGGGACGTCTGGCCATGATGGCGGCGGAGCGCCACGTCTCGAACAGCGCCCTGTTCATCACCAGCACACTCGCCGCCGCGGGCGCTTCGGCTTCACTTTACGGCTCGGCGGCGATCCCCGCTCTGCTGGTCAGCTTCGTTTTGCTTCAGGGCGCGGGTCATGGCGTCATCTCCATCCTGAGGCCGGTCATCATTGCTGAATATCTGGGCCGGAAGGATTTTGGCCTCATTGCGGGCGTGCTCGCGGCAATTTATCTCGTCGGCACCGCCCTGGCGCCGACGGTGGGCGCCTTTATCTGGGAAATCGGTGGCTATGACCTCGTTATCGAATTTGCGCTGGCCATGACGATCATCGCGTTCACGGCGCTTGTTCTGGCCCGGCAGATCGCAAAGCGCCGCTCCACCTCAAACTGATATCGAGACGGTTGGGCGGGTCAGGCTCTACCGCAAACTCTTGTTGATTTTCGCCAATTCCGCATTGCCGGGGCACAGATCGCTCATGGGCACAGCGTTCAGCGGCTCAGCGGTCGTGTTCAGCAGCGTGTGCAGATCCGCATCCTCATCGTCGATATAGAGCAGCCCCGTCACCACCTGCCCCTTGGCGTAGCGCTTGCGCAATGTGGTCAGCGCCGCTTCGGAATCGCGCGGATCATAGCTGTCGTCGAGCTTGTGCAGACGCATCAGCGAACCGTCATGCATGCGCACCGTCACGGTCTTGCCTTCCTCGGGTTCAGCAATAATCTCCTCGCGTTCGGGCACCAGGTCGAGCCGGTCCATCGCCTCATTATGCGCGCGCACATAATCGTAGGATTTGGTCGAGGCCGCATGGTCGTTAAAGGTGACGCAGGGCGAGACAATATCGAGAAAAGCAAACCCCTTATAGTGGAACGCCGCCTTGATGAGGGGCACCAGACCCGCCTTGTCTCCCGAAAAGCCCCGCGCGACGAAGCCGGCGCCAAGATGAATGGCGAGGGTGCAAAGATCGATCGCCTCGAACAGATTGGCCTCGCCCTTCTTGGACTTCGACGCCCGGTCGCTGGTGGCCGAGAACTGCCCCTTTGTCAGCCCGTAAGTGCCATTGTTTTCAACAATATAGATCATATTCACCCGGCGGCGCATGGCATGGCAGAACTGCCCCAGCCCGATGGAAGCGGTATCGCCATCGCCCGATACGCCGAGATAGATGAGATCCCGGTTGGCCAGATTGGCGCCGGTTGCAATGGAGGGCATGCGCCCGTGCACCGAGTTGAAGCCGTGGCTCTGGTTCAGGAAGTATGTGGGCGTTTTCGACGAACAGCCGATGCCGGACAGTTTCGCCAGCCGGTGGGCGGGCAAGTCCAGCTCAAAGCAGGCTTCGATGATCGCCGCCGAGATCGAGTCGTGGCCGCAGCCCGCGCACAAGGTCGAGAGCGATCCCTCATAATCGCGCCGGGTGAGGCCCAGCTCGTTCTTCCGCAGGCCGGGATGGCGAACCTTGGGCTTCTTCATGAATGTCATGGTCTCATCCCTCCCCTCACATCGCCCGCACGGACAATTGCATGGCGGCGGCAACGGATTTGTCGGATTCGATCGAGGCCGCGATTTCGCGTCTCACCCAGCCCGGCGTCAGCGGCATGCCGTCATAATTCAGAACAGAGACCAGTTTCTCCGCCGGAATGCCGGCTTCGGTTATCAGCAGCGAGCGCATTTGCGCATCGCGGTTCTGCTCAACCACGAATATCCGGTCGTGGGCAGCGGCGAATTTCGCCACCTCCCTGCCGAAGGGAAAGGCGCGCAGCCGCATGGCGTTGAGCTTGTAGCCGTCGCGCGCCAGCAGATCGCAGGCCTCGCGCACCGCCGCCTGCGTCGATCCGAAATTGATAATGCCGAGCTTGCTGGTCTGGCTCGATTTACGGATAACCGCCTTTGGCACAAGCTTCGCGGCAGTGGCGAATTTGCGCGTGAGGCGGTCGAGGTTTTCCGCGTTCACCCGGCCATCTTCGGTGTAGGCGGCATAGGTGTCGTGCGACGACCCGCGCGTGAAAAAGGCGCCCTTCGAGGGATGCGTGCCCGGCAGCGTCCGGTAGGGAATGGCATCGCCGTCCACATCGCCATAGCGCTGAAATTCCGGCCCGGCGTCGAGGGCCTGCGCATCGAGCACCTTGCCGCGATCATGCACCCTTGCATCGTCCCACTCAAGCGGGCCGCAGACCCACTCATTCATTCCAAGGTCCAGATCGCTCATGACGATGACCGGCGTTTGCAGACGCTCCGCCAGGTCGAAGGCGTCCGCCGTGAGTTCAAAACATTCCTTGGGATCGCCGGGGAACAGCAGCACATGCTTGGTGTCGCCATGGCTGGCATAGGCGCAGGTGGTGATATCGGATTGCTGGGTGCGCGTCGGCATGCCGGTCGAGGGGCCCCCGCGCTGCACATTGACCAGCACGAAGGGGACTTCCGCGAAATAGGCGAGCCCCAGAAATTCTCCCATAAGAGAAATCCCCGGTCCCGAAGTGGCGGTGAAGGCCCGCGCGCCGTTCCAGGCCGCGCCAATCACCATGCCGATCGCCGCCAGTTCATCCTCGGCCTGAACAACCGCCACCTGGCGCGCGCCGTCCTTGTCGATGCGCATCCCCTTGGCGTGGCGCTCAAAGGCTTCCGCCACCGTGGTCGATGGAGTGATCGGATACCAGGCCGCGACCGTCGCGCCGGCATAGACGCAACCCAGGGCCGCGGCTTCATTGCCGGTAATCATGATGCGGTCCTTACGGGCCTTGCCGGGCTTCACCCTGACCGGCAGCGGACATTTGAAATGCTTGAACGCATAATTGCGCCCCATCTTCAGCGCTTCGATATTGGGGTCGACCAGCTTCGCCTTGCCCTTGAACCGGTCCCGCACCGCCTGCTTGACCACTTTGAAGTCCATATCGAGCAGCGCCGTCAGCGCGCCCACATAAACCACATTCTTGAACAGCTGCCGCTCTCGCGGATTAAGGTAAGCGTCGGCGCACATGCGCGCGATGGGAATCCCCAGCACATTGATATCCTCGCGCGGGAACGGCCGCGGCAGGCTGGAATCGTAGATGAGATAACCGTCCTGAACGATCTCCGCCAGATCCCGCGCATAGGTTTGCGGGTTCATGGCGACCATGATGTCAACGCCGCCGCGCCGGGCGCGCCGGTCGGCCTGGGTGACACGCACCTCATACCAGGTGGGCAGCCCCTGAATGTTCGACGGGAAAATATTCTTCGGCACCACGCCAAGTCCCATGCGGAACAGCGATTTGGCAAACAGCAGATTGGCGCTGGCTGAACCCGAGCCGTTCACATTGGCGAACTTGACGACAAAATCGTTGATTCTTTTCATTTGATATACGCCATGCAATGAACCTGGCCCAACGGGTTGGCCTGTCTTTCGACATAGGTGAATTTCTGCATGTCCCATGCGCCCGTGGGGCAGCGCTCCGCGCACAGCCCGCAATGCAGACACAAGTCCTCGTCCTTGGCCATGATACGGCCGGTCTTCAGGTCTTCGGAGATATAGAGATCCTGGGACAGATTTACCGCCGGAACGCGCAAACTGCGGCGCAGTTCCGCTTCCTCCCCATTGATTGTGAAATTGATGCAGTCGACAGGGCAAATATCGACACAGGCGTCGCATTCGATACACAGATTATGCACAAACACGGTTTGCACATCGCAGTTCAGGCAGCGTTCCGCCTCTTCCACCGCGAGTTTTTCGTCATAGCCGAGCTCAACCTCGACCTTGAGGCTTCGCAGCGACTTTCGTTTGTTGGCGTGGGGCACGGCCACGCGCGCACCTTCGGAATACTGGTTGCCATACGACCACTCATGCAGGCCCATTTTCTGGCTGACGAGGCTGGTGCCGGGACCGGGGCGCGCACGCTCCAGGCTCTTGCCCGAGCAATGCAGATCAATCGAGATCGCCGCCTGGTGGCCGTGGGTAACCGCCCAGATGATATTTTCCGGCCCCCAGCCCGCATCGCCGCCGAAGAACACGCCCGCGCGCGTTGACATCATCGTGGTCTTGTCCACCTCCGGCATGCCCCACTCGCCGAATTCAACGCCAATGTCGCGTTCGATCCAGGTAAATGCATTGTCCTGCCCGATGGCCATCAGCACCTCGTCGCATTCGAACACGACCTCTTCCCCGGTGGGAATAAGCGTGCGGCGGCCCTGCTCGTCATATTTCGCTTCCATGCGCGCAAATCTGACGCCTTTGAGCTTGCCGTTCTCGACAATGAATTCGGAAGGCTGGTGATTGTCGAAGACCGGAATGCCCTCGCGCTCCGCATCCTCGATTTCCCAGTCCGACGCTTTCATGTCGGCGCGAGGGCTGCGCACCGTGACGCGCACATCCTTGCCGCCAAGGCGCAGGGCGGAGCGGCAACAGTCCATCGCCGTGTTGCCGCCGCCGATGACAACGACGCGTCTGCCCACTTTTTTGGTGTGTTCAAAGGCAATCGAGGTGAGCCAGTCGATGCCGATGTGAATGCTGGCGCTCGCCTCTTCGCGGCCGGGAATATTCAAATCCTTGCCGCGCGGCGCGCCGGTGCCGACGAAAACCGCATCGAACTCTTCGTCCAGCACTTCCTTGAGAGAGGTCACTTCATGGCCGAAACGCGCTTCGACACCCATGCGCAGTATCGTTTCCACTTCTTCGTTCAGCACATGCTCGGGCAGGCGGAAGGAGGGAATATTGGTGCGCATCAGCCCCCCGCCGCGCGCGTCCTTTTCAAACAATACGCATTTATAGCCAAGCGGCATGAGATCGCGCGCGACCGTGAGCGATGCGGGCCCGGCGCCCAGCAGCGCAATGCGCTTGCCGTTCTTTTTCCTCGGGATTCTCGGCAGCAGCCCGGAAATATCGCCGCGATAATCTGCCGCCACGCGTTTCAACCGGCAAATGGCAACGGGCTTCTCCTCCAGCCGGCCGCGCCGGCACGCCGGCTCACAGGGCCGGTCGCAGGTTCGCCCGAGAATGCCGGGAAAAACATTCGACTCCCAGTTCAGCATATAGGCTTGCGCATAGCGGCCCTGGGCCACCAGCCGGATATATTCAGGAACGGGAGTGTGCGCCGGACAGGCCCATTGGCAGTCCACGACCTTATGGAAATAATTCGGATCGGCAAGGTTCGTCGGCCGCATACCACGGGACTTAACGGCAACATCCGCTGAGCTCATCAGCCCAAACCCTCAAGCCACGCGCCGGTGACCAGCAACCGGCACTTTACATACCGCGCCATCCGCCTGGCGGCCGCGCGGTCCACTCTTGGTCATGCCGGCCAGATACAGAATCTCACCGGCGCTCAACATTCGCATCCGATCAGAGCTAACCGCCGGACGCAACAGGCAATTCGATTATTGCCAAATAGTAATTGGTATAATCTTAAGGCCCGAATTGCGCTTGCGCGCGCTTGCGAGCTGTTCACTTCCCGGTTCTTTCCGCCACATATATAGGCTATCGAGAGACACATGGCCGCAACCAGAAAACAAACCAGATCACGCGCCGCGCCGGACGTCATGTTCAAGGTGGAGGGCCTGACCAAGGTTTACCGCACGGGGGAGCTCGATATTCATGCGCTCTCGGGCGTCGACCTCACTCTCTATGAGGGGGAACTGGCCGTGCTGCTCGGTCCCTCGGGCAGCGGCAAATCCACCCTGCTCAATATCCTGGGGGGGCTCGATACGGCCACCGCGGGCCATGCCTGGTTCCGCGGCGACGAGATTACCGCGCTCAGCGAGCGTGAACTCACGCAGTTCAGGCGGAACCATGTGGGCTTCGTGTTTCAGTTCTATAATCTCATTCCAAGCCTGAGCGCGCGCGAAAATGTGGCGCTTGTCACCGAGATCTCCACCAACCCCATGGCGCCCGACGAAGCGCTTGAACTGGTCGGCCTCGACCACCGGCTCGACCATTTTCCCGCCCAGTTGTCGGGCGGCGAGCAGCAGCGCGTGGCGATCGCCCGCGCCATCGCCAAGCGGCCCGAGGTTCTGCTGTGCGATGAACCCACCGGCGCGCTGGATTCAAAAACCGGCGTCCGGGTGCTCGAGACGCTGACCTCGGTCAATGAGGAGCTGGGCACAACCACCGCCATCATCACCCATAATGCGGCGATCAAGGACATCGCCCACCGGGTGTTCTATTTCAGCGATGGCCGGATCACAAAGACCGACGTCAACAAACGCCGCGTCACACCGGACAAGGTGCACTGGTGAGCGTGCTCGACAAAAAATTACTGCGCGACGTGAAGCGTCTGTGGGCCCAGGCGCTGGCGATCGCCATGGTCATGGCGGCCGGCGTCGCGACGCTCATTCTCGGGGTCGGGGCCTATCGCTCGCTGGATGAAACCCGGTCCGCCTATTATGAGCGTTACAATTTCGGCGATATCTTCGCCACCGTGAGACGGGCGCCCGAAGGGCTCAAGCAGCGTATTCTCGAGATCCCCGGCGTTTCGGCCGCCGAGACACGCATCGTCAAATTCGCGCTTCTCGATATCGAGGGCATGGCCGAACCGGCGACCGGCATGGCGATGTCCATTCCCGACTATAGGCAGGCAAATCTCAACCGCCGCTATCTGCGCTCCGGGCGATTCCCCGAACCCGACAGTACCGGGGAAGTCACTGTGAACGAGAATTTCGCGCTCGCCCACGGCTTCGGCATCGGATCAACCTTCAAGGCTGTTCTGAATGGCAACAAGCGCACCCTGAGCATCGTCGGAATCGCGCTCTCCCCGGAGTTCATCTACGCGGTCGGTCCCGGCGACCTGATCCCCGATCCGCGACGCTTCGGCATCATGTGGATGTCGGAAAATGCGCTGGCGGCAATCTTCGATCTGGAAGGGGCTTTCAATTCCGTCGTTGTGAAACTGCTGCGCAAAACGGATCAGGCCGAAGCCATAAAGCAGCTCGACGATATTCTCGAACGCTATGGAGGGACCGGCGCCTATGGGCGCAAGGACCAGCTCAGTCATGCCTTCCTGGACGCCGAGCTGAAAGGGCTCGCCGCCATGAGCCGGGTGACCCCGCCGATCTTCCTGCTGGTGTCGGCCTTTCTCATCAATATGACCCTCTCGCGGCTCATTGCCCTTGAACGCGAGCAGATCGGGCTTCTCAAGGCGATCGGATACAGACGCCTTACGATCGGCATGCATTACATAAAGCTGATCCTGATCATCTCGGCGGTCGGCATTGTGATCGGGTCCGTGGCGGGAACCTGGCTCGGGCAGGGGCTGACCATACTCTATGCCGATTTCTTTCACTTTCCGTTCCTGATCTTCCGCCGCAATCCGGACCTCTATGTAATTGCGGCGGCCATATCGGGCGCGGCGGCCGTGGCCGGAGGCGTGCGTGCGGTTTATCACGCATTGACCTTGCCGCCCGCGGTCGCCATGTCGCCGCCGGCGCCGACCCAATATGCCCATCTGGGGATTGAACGGCTTGCCTCGTTAAAGATCTACTCGCATCTGACGATGATGGCGCTCCGCCATACGCTTCGCTGGCCGGTCCGCTCCGGCCTCACAATCTTGGGCATCTCGCTCAGCGGGGCCGTGCTTATCATGGCGCTGTTCACGCTCGATTCGATCGAGTTCATGATAGACACCATCTTTTTCCAGTCCGACCGGCAGGACGCGACCTTGAACTTCAACGACGAGCGTCCGATACGTATCATGCAAGCTGTACAGCAGTTGCCCGGAGTCCTTACCGCCGAGCCCTACCGCACGGTGGCGGTCCGCATCCATAACGGACATCTGAACCGCAAACTCACGATCACGGGCAAGCCGCCCGATACGGATCTGAGCCGCGTGCTCGATCTGGAACTACGGCCGGTCACACTCCCCGAAACCGGGCTGGTGCTGAGCGAAAAAGTGGCGCAGATCCTGAAGGCGCGGCGCGGCGATCTGGTCTGGGTCGAGGTTCTTGAAGGCAGGCGCGGCCTGAAACGCGTGCCGGTAACCGAAATAAGCCAGTCGTATCTGGGTCTGTCGGTATTCATGAATCTCGACGCCCTCAACAAGATGCTGGAGGAGAGCCCGCTGGTCAGCGGGGCGCATATTTCATATGACGATGCCAGGACCGATGCACTCTATAAGGAGATCAAGAGAACGCCGGAAATTTCGGGGATCGCCATACAGAGCGCTTCGCTGGCCAAATTCCGCGAAACGGTGGCCAAGAACATCTATATCATGACGACGGTCTATATCGGTCTCAGTCTCATCATTGCGTTCGGCGTCGTCTATAATTCCGCGCGCATTCAATTGTCGGAACGGGCCCGGGAATTCGCCAGCCTGCGCGTGCTCGGATTCACGCGCGGCGAAGTATCCCGGGTGCTGCTGACGGAACTGGGCCTGCTGGTCGCGCTGTCGATCCCTCTTGGCTGGCTTATTGGCTACGGGTTTGCATGGGCGGTGATCCGGGGCTTTGAAAATGACCTTTACCGGGTGCCTTTCATTATCGAGAATGGCACTTACGCAACCGCCAGTTTCATTGTTTTGGCCTCCGCGGCGATTTCCGCGGCGATCGTGCGCCGGCGTATCGACCGCCTCGATATGGTCCGAGCGCTCAAGACCCGGGAGTAGGCAATGAATGGGACCTGGATTAAGCGTGGATTGCTCATCGCCGTGGCCCTGCTGGCATTGGCCGGCCTGGTTCATATTGTGATGCCCAAGCCGGTCCTCGTGGACATGGCGGTGATAAGCCGGGGGCCCCTGAAGGTCACCGTCGATGAGGAAGGCGAGACGCGCATCCGCGAGATCTATGTGGTCTCCGCGCCCATCACCGGGAAGGTTCTGCGCTCGCCGCGCGAAGTGGGCGATAAAGTTGTCAAGGACAAGACGCTGCTGGCCGTGATCGAGCCGCGCGCGCCCTCCTTCCTCGACATCCGCGCCCGCCGGGAACTTGAAGCCGCCGTTTCCGCCGCCAGGGCCGCCGTCATGCTGACGAAATCGGAAATCCGCCGCGCAACCTCGGAACTCCGGTTTGCCGAGAGCGACCTGAAGCGCACGCAATCGCTGGCCGAACGCGGGACCGTCTCCCAGCGTACCCTTGAAAAAGCCCAGCTCGAGGTCGAGGTGCGCCGCTCGGCCCTGGCCCAGGCGCACGCCAATCTGGAGTTGCGCAGACAGGAACTGGAAAGCGCCAAGGCCCGGTTGATCGGCCCGGAGCAGAAAAATCTGCTCGACACGGGCGGCTCATGCTGCGTGGAGGTGCGCGCGCCGGTGAACGGGCGGGTACTCCAGATCGACAAGGAGAGCGAGCAGGTGGTCATGGCCGGTGAGCCGCTGCTCAGGATCGGCGACCCGAGGGATCTGGAAATTGTCGTCGATTTGCTCTCCACCGACGCGGTGAAGGTGAAACCCGGCGCGCCGGCGCGGGTCGAGGGCTGGGGCGGGCCGACGCCTCTTAGCGCGCGGGTCCGGCGGATTGATCCGGCCGGCTTCACCAAGGTCTCCGCGCTCGGCATCGAGGAGCAACGGGTCAATACGGTGCTCGACCTGACCAGCCCGAAGGACCAGTTGCCCCCCCTCGGCCATAATTTTCGCGTCTTCGTCAGGATCACCGTCTGGGAGTCGCAAGACGCGGCGCAGGTACCCCTGAGCGCATTGTTCCGGCAGGGGAAAAACTGGGCGGTATTCCGGGTGGCCGATGGCGTGGCCCGGATCACCACCGTCAAAATCGGCCATCGCAACACGCGAATGGCGGAGATTCTTGACGGTCTCGAGCCCGGCGCGCGCGTGATCCTGCACCCCAGCGACAAAGTCGCCGAAGGGACAAAGGTCGAGGAGCGCCTCGCCGGCAACGGCGCCGGTTAATACCAAGGGTCATTGATACTGACTCATAGCCGATGCTTCGAGACGCGCCCTTACGGGCGCTCCGAGCCATGAGGTATATATCTGTTTTTCTGTCACAAAACCTCATCCTGAGGAGGCGCGAAGCGCCATCTCGAAGCCTCATCCTGAGGAGGCGCATCAGCGCCGTCTCGAAGCCTCATCCTGAGGAGGCGCATCAGCGCCGTCTCGAAGGATGTGCGGATCGGTCAATGCTAACGACCCCTCGTATTAAGTCCGGCCCGCAGCTCTCCAGCCGCGCTCCCGCTTGGTGAAAATGTGAACCGGCCCATGGCAATAAAGGCGAAGAATCTATCGCCCGGGACCGCACCGCACCGCAATGGCAGGGGTTTACCTGCTTGTAAAAAAGATTTCTAATTTACGTAGCTTCTCCAGCATCATTTTCCTTTTTCATGCCTTGCATCTGGTGATAGAAGAAAATATTTCTAATTCATCTCTTGTGCAAAACCTGCCCCCGGACCATATGGCGGCAAGGTGCGCGCTCCCGCGCGAATGGCAAATCCGTTTGACGTTTGAAAGGCAAACAACATGGCAAAAAAGACCACCGGCTTGCATGCGCTGACCGGCAATCTCCTCGCTGACGGCAGGGTCGTATTCCTTGCGATAAATGGCGGGTGGAGCGACAGTCTCGACATCGCACGGCTGGCGCGCGGCGAGAACGATGCCGCGGAGCTTGAGGCAGAGGGCGCCGAGGCTGTCCGGGCCAACGTGATTGTCGATCCCTATCTTGTCGAAGTTGAGGTCGGCCAGGGACAACTTGTTCCGGTCGAGCTTCGCGAGCGCATGCGCATCAGGGGCCCAAGCGTCAATCTCGAGTTCAATTCCAGACCCAATGGGCAGGCGGCGATTGCCGCCTAGTGCGTATCACCGATAAGCGGGAACCGGTTATCGGAAAAATGATACGCATAAACAAAAGGTTAGATCGCGGTTTTGATTCCATCAAAACATGAAGCGATCTAGAACAGGTCGATCATGTACAGATATGACGAATTCGACGCCACTTTCGTGCGCCAGCGCGTGAAGCAGTTTCGCGGTCAGGTCGAACGGCGCGCCGCGGGCGAGTTGAGCGAAGATGAGTTCCGCCCGCTGAGGCTGATGAACGGCCTCTATCTCCAGCTTCATGCCTATATGCTGCGCGTCGCGGTGCCATATGGCACGCTGAGTGCCAGACAGATGCGCAAACTGGCCTTCATCGCCGACAGCTATGACCGCGGCTATGGGCATTTCACCACCCGCCAGAACATCCAGTACAACTGGCCGAGACTGCCCGACGTGCCGGACATTCTTGGACATCTGGCCGAAGTTGAAATGCACGCCATCCAGACCAGCGGCAACTGCATCCGCAATGTCACCGCCGACCACTGGGCGGGCGTGGCGGCCGATGAGGTCGAAGACCCGCGCCCCTATGCGGAGCTCATGCGGCAATGGTCCAGCCTGCACCCGGAATTTTCGTTCCTGCCGCGCAAGTTCAAGATCGCGGTCACCGGCTCACAAGCCGACCGGGCGGCGATCCGCTATCACGATATCGGTCTGCGGCTGAAAAAGAACACCCAGGGCGAAGCGGGCTTCGAGGTGTTTGTCGGCGGCGGCATGGGACGCACGCCGATGCTTGCGGCCCGGGTGCGCGACTGGCTGGCCAGGGACGATCTGCTGACCTATCTGGAAGCCATCATGCGCGTCTTCAACCTGCATGGACGCCGCGACAACAAATACAAGGCCCGCATCAAGATCCTGGTGCACGCGCTGGGCGCGGAGGAATTCTCCGCCCAGGTCGAGGAAGAATTCGCCCGGACGGGCGCGCCCCGGATTATGCCGGGCGAAGGGGAGCTGAAACGCATCGCCGCCTATTTCGCCCCGCCCGGCTATGACGCGCTTCGCGATGACGATCCCGCTTTGGCCCTGCGCCTGGAGAAACATAAGGACTTTGCAGGGTGGGTGGAGCGCAATGTGAGCGCCCATGGCGTGCCCGGTTACGCCATCGTCAATATTTCGCTCAAACCCATCGGCGGCATCCCCGGGGATGCCTCGGCGGATCAGATGCGCGCCGTCGCCGATCTGGCCGAAAGCTTCTCTCTCGATGAAATCCGCATCAGCCATGAGCAGAATCTGGTGCTGCCGAATGTCCGCAAGCGCGATCTGTTCGCCGTGTGGCTTTCGCTTGGCGAACATGGCCTGGCGGATGCCAATATCGGTCTTGCCAGCGACATCATCGCCTGCCCCGGCCTCGATTATTGCGGGCTGGCGACGGCGCGTTCGATCCCCGTTGCGCAGGACATCTCAAAGCGTCTCGGCGAACCTGCGCGCCAGCGCGAAATCGGCGACATGAAAATCAAGATTTCCGGATGCATCAATGCCTGCGGCCATCACCATGCGGGCCATATCGGCATTCTCGGCCTGGAGAAGCGCGGCCGCGAATATTACCAGATCACGCTCGGCGGCAGCGGCGATGAGAGCGCATCGGTGGGCGAGATCATCGGTCCGGGGTTTTCCAGCGAGAATTTGAGCGGCGCGGTGGAGACCATCGTCGATACCTATGTGGAGCTGAGGCAGAACGGCGAGACGTTCCTCGAAGCCTATCGCCGGGTCGGCCCCGAACCCTTCAAGGAGGCGGTCTATGCCACTCATTAGAGACGGAGAGATTATCGCGGATACATGGCGCGTGCTGGACGAAGGGGCGGAAATTCCCGGACAGGGCGATGTGATCCTGTCACTTGAGCGGCTCCGGAACGGCGCCGGGCAGATCGCCGCCCGAGCGGGCCGCACCGGCGTGGCGATTGAAAACTCCGCCGATCCTGGTGAACTGGAAGCCCATCTTGCGCATCTCGATCTGATTGCGCTTGATTTCCCGGCCTTCACCGACGGCCGCGCCTATTCGCAGGCCCGCCGGCTGCGTGTGCATTTCGGCTTTGCCGGCGAGTTGCGCGCAAGGGGAAGCGTGCTGGCCGATCAGGCGGGGTTCCTTACCCGTGTCGGCTTCGACACGTTCGAGCTGGCCGGCGGCCAGTCGCTGAAGGTCTGGAACGCCTCCGCCCGCTCCATGACCCTCGCCTATCAGCGCGGCTATGACGGCGGCCAGGCGACCCGCGAGGCCGTAACGGAACTCCCGGCGCCCGCCTGAACCGCGCGGGCGATGGCTATCCGCGAATTTTCAACCCTGCCAAGAGAACCCGAATGCCCTGAAGAGGCGACCATCCCCGATACCGGGCCGGACACTGAAAAATGGGTTGCGCTCAATCGGAAATACGCCGAAATTTGGCCCAGCATTACCCAGCGCAAGGCCCCGCCGCCTGACGCAAGTCAATGGTCTGGAAAACCGAACAAGCTAGACTATATTTCCTCAGCACCAGCTTCGGCGTAATACACTCGCGCGGGGGCCTCAAAAAAGTTTAAGGACGATGAGCGAGACAGCATTAGCCGCCGAGCGGCAAGGCACGGACAAGGCGCAGCCTCTGGTGGTGCGTTTTGCCGGCGATTCCGGCGACGGGATTCAGCTCGCCGGGTATGAGTTCGCCAAATCAACCGCCGACGCCCGGTCCGATTTCATGACCTTCCCGGATTTTCCGGCTGAAATCCGCGCACCCACCGGCACGCTGTTCGGCGTGTCCGCGTTCCAGATCCAGTTCGGCGCGGATGAGGTTCTGACCCCTGGCGACCGGGCGGACGTGCTGGTGGCGTTCAACCCGGCGGCACTGGCGACCAATTTGCAGAACCTCAAACCCGGCGGTGTGCTGATTGTCGATGAAACCCACTTCGATGCCCGCGGCCTGAAGAAGGCGAAACTGGACGTCAATCCGCTCGAAGACAGGACCCTGGATGGATACCAGGTTATCACCGTCGATGTGGAGAAGCGCACCCTCGAAGCGTTGAAGAGCCTCGAGCTTGGCCGCAAACAGGCCGTCCGGGCAAAAAACTTCTGGGTTCTGGGCCTCGTCTACTGGATGTTCGCGCGGCCATTGGGAAAAACCCAGGACTGGCTCAACGTCAAGTTCAAAAAGACACCGGCCGTGGCCCGGGCCAACATCATGGCGATGAAGGCCGGGCATGCCTATGGCGAGACCCTCGAGATTTCCGCCGTCCCCGATCTGACGGCACCGCGGGTGGCAAAACACAAGGGCGCCTCGCGCATCATTTCCGGGGCCCGGGCGATGGCGCTGGGACTGGCCGCGGTCGCCGCGCTGGGCAGGCGCGACATCGTCTTTTGCTCCTATCCCATTACTCCGGCGTCCACGCTGCTGCACGCCCTGGCGCGGCTGGAGGGCGGGGTGCGCACCTTTCAGGCCGAAGACGAGATCGCGGCGGCGACGGCGGCCATCGGCGCGTCCTTTGCCGGCTCGCTCGGCGTAACCGCCTCATCAGGGCCGGGGCTGTCGCTCAAGACCGAGGCGCTTGGCCTTGGCGTTGCGGTGGAGCTGCCGCTCATCGTCATCGACGTCCAGCGCGGCGGGCCTTCGACGGGCATGCCCACCAAGCCCGAACAGTCCGACCTCACCATGGCCATTCATGGCCGCCATGGCGAAGCGCCCCTCCCCGTGCTTGCGCCCGCCACCCCGGACGACTGCTTCTGGATTATGATCGAGGCGGCGCGCATCGCCATTGAAACCATGAGTCCGGTGATCGTCCTGACGGACGCCTATCTTGCCAATGCCGCTTCGGACTGGGAGATTCCCGACATCGATAACGTGCCGGATATCGACCGGCCCCGGGTCAAGCCCGATGGGGAAGGGGAGTTCCGGCCCTTTGCCCGCGATCCGTTGACGCTTGCGCGCCCCTGGGTCGCGCCGGGCACTCCGGGGCATGCGCACCGCATCGGCGGCCTGGAGAAGGCAAAAGGAAGCGGCCATATCTCCTACGACCCGGCGAACCATGCGGAAATGACACGGGCCAGAGCGGAGAAAATCTCCAGGATCGCGGACCGTTTGCCGGCCATCGAGATGGAGGACGGCGTGCAGGACGGCGATATCCTCATCATCGGCTGGGGGTCCACCCATGGGTCGATCGCCCAGGCGGTCAAGGAACTGAACGCGGAAGGCGCACGCGTGTCCCACGTGCATCTGCGCCATCTGTGGCCCTTGCCGCGCGGACTGGAGGCGCTCATCAGATGCTTCCCGCGCGCCGTTACGGCGGAGTTGAACACCGGCCAGCTGAGCTCCATTTTGCGCAGTGAATATCTTGCCCCTGTGACATGTATCTCTCAGGTCAACGGGCAACCATTCTATGTTTCCGATCTGAAAGCGGAAATTACCAGGCGTCTGGAGACCTGCGTCCATGAATGAAATGCCCCTGAAGCCAAACGATTTCGGGTCGGACCAGGAAGTACGCTGGTGCCCCGGCTGCGGCGATTACGCCATCCTGAAGGCCATGAAAACGGTGCTCGCGGATATCGGCCGCTCGCCGGACGAAATCGTGTTCGTGGCCGGCATCGGCTGCGCGGCGCGCTTCCCCTATTATCTGTCGACCTACGGCTTCCACACCATCCATGGCCGCGCGGCGGCCGTTGCGACGGGCGTGAAGCTGGCCAACCCGGATCTCGATGTCTGGGTCGTGGGGGGCGATGGAGATTTCATGTCCATCGGCGGCAACCACACACTCCATGCCCTGCGCCGCAATGTTGATCTCAATCTGCTGCTGTTCAACAATGCCATCTACGGGCTGACCAAGGGCCAGTATTCGCCAACCTCGCCCATCGGCACGCGCTCACCCAGCACGCCGGGGGGCTCCGTCGAGCAGCCGGTAAACCCGGTCCGCTTCGCGCTGGGCTGCGGCGCAAAATTCGTCGCGCGCGCCGCCGATACGCTCCAGACCCACCTGCCGGTTGTGCTGAAACGCGCCCATGCCAACAAGGGCGCGTCTTTCGTGGAAATCCTGCAGAACTGCCTCGTCTATAATGACGGAGCCTTCGGCGCGATCAATGACCGTTCCGAATCCCAGGAGGCCACCGTCCGTCTGGAGCATGGGCAGCCCATGATCTTCGGCAAGGAAAACGACAAGGCGCTGCTGTTCAACAAGCGGACCTGCCGCTTCGAAGCGGCGAAGATCGCCGGTCTGGAGAACAGGGACGATATCGCGATCCATGACGAGACCAGCCTTGAGCGCGCGCTTGCGCTTGCCGCACTCGAACAGCCGGACTTTCCCGTCCCGCTTGGCGTAATCTATGCGGCAGAAGCGCCCGAGTTCATCGAGGCCCGCGGTTTTTCCGGCACCTGGAGCGAATGGGACCGGGAGAAGCTGAAAGCGCTCCTTTAGAGCTTGACCGGGATCAAGGCGGATTGATCCTGCCTTTGCCATCCTCCTGCGGAAACTCCGGCGGGATTCGAGCGGAGAAAATCAGACCATGAAGCCAACGAAAACCTGCATACTCGTAGCCGATGGAGCCCGCGCGCGGGTCTATCTCAATGACGGCCCGGGGCACGGAATATCCGAACTGAAGCAATACGCCCGCGAGATCGACCTCAAGGCCAGCCGCGACATCGACGCGGACAGGCCGGGCCGGACATTCGACTCCGGCGGTCAGGGCCGCCATGCGAAGGAGAAACCCACCGACTCCCAACGCCACGCAAAAGATGAATTCGCGCGCGAGCTGGCGGAGACAATCAACGCCGCGATAACCGCCGGAGAATTCGACCGCCTTGTGCTGGTCGCGCCGCCCGCAACGCTGGGCGATCTGCGCCAGCATCTCTCAAAGCAATCGGCCGGCAAAATTCATGGCGAGATTGCAAAAAATCTGACGCAGGCCGGAGACGAGGAAATTCTGGCGCAACTGGGAAGCGTTCTCGCCGTTTGAATCGAGGGCGGCAGCAACCGCAAAAATTTTATCTCACGGCGATTTACAGCTCAATTACCAGCCCGTCATAGGCGCATTCTTCGGGGATTTCATGCCTGCGCTCGAGCATCTCGGGTCCAAGATGGGTGAGCACCATGCGCTTGGCCTGCAATTCGTCCCGGTGCTCTTTCAGATCGGGATAATTCATGTGAAAAGGCACGCTCTTTTTGAAGAAATAGCATTCGCTGATGAAAAGGTCCGCCCCGCGCGCCAGCTCCGGCATATGCTTCGTCCAGGCGCTGTCGCCGGTATAGGCGATCACCTTGCCGGCCACCTTGACGCGCATCGAAGTCGGGTTGGAGGCCTGTGTATGGATTGCGGGATAGGTGGTGACCCCGAGCCCGCGGATCTCATGCGGCGTCAGAACCTCCATGCCGATCGTCTCGACCTCGAATTTCGGCGTCATACCCATTGATCCGGGAAACAGGGCTTCCTGAACTTTTGGCAGATGCGCGGCGGTGTCTTTCGGTCCGGCGATGGTGAGGGGCGTATCACGCCTGGCGCCCAGCATGGCGTCCAGCAGGAGAGAGGAAACCCCTCCGCAATGATCGCCATGCAGGTGGGTCAGCAAAATGAGGTCGATTTTGTTGTGGGGAATGCCAAGCGCATTCAGCGCAATCAGGCTGGACGCGCCAAAGTCGATGGCAAAGCAGATGTCCGGGGCTTCAACGAGAATACAGGTGTTGAACCTGCCGCCGGAGCCGAAGGCGTCGCCGCAGCCCGCAAAGGTAATTTTCAGCGCCATGGCATTTCACCCTTTTTCGCATTTGCAGAGCCGGGGACCGGATGCTTGATGCAGGCGCTCCAGAATCGCATAGAGTACGCCCGTGAACCAGCCCGCCGATAAAATCCTCCACGATGTGTTCGGGTATGGCGCGTTCCGCCCCGGACAGGAGGAAATCGTGGACCTTCTCACATCGGGAAAGAATGCGCTCGTCGTCATGCCGACGGGGGCGGGCAAGTCGCTGTGCTACCAGATACCGGCGCTGCTTTCAGACCGTCTCACCATCGTGGTGTCGCCGCTGGTGGCGCTGATGGACGATCAGGTGGCGGCGCTCCGCGCCAATGGCGTGGCCGCGGCAAGCGTTCATTCGGGGCTTTCGCGCGAGGAGCAGATCGCCAACTGGCGCAGCGTCTCAGCGGGTGATTGCCGGCTGCTTTACCTCTCCCCCGAACGCCTCATGACGAGCCGTATGCTCGATGCGGTCGCAAAGCTCGACCCGGCGCTTCTGGTCGTCGATGAAGCGCATTGCATTTCCAAATGGGGGGTGAGCTTCCGCCCCGAATATGAGCGGCTCTCGGGTCTGCGCGAGCGTTTCCCCCACGCCGCCATCGCAGCTTTCACCGCCACCGCCGACAAGGCGACGCGGGCCGATATCGCGCAGAAACTGTTCAAGACCAAGGGCCAGATAATCGTGCACGGATTCGACCGGCCCAATCTCATGCTGGGCGTCGCGCCGAAGGAGAAATGGAAAGCCCAGCTTCTTGAGTTTCTTGAGAATAAGCGCGATGACGCCGGCATCGTCTATTGCCTGTCGCGCAAATACACAGAAGAGGTCGCGGAATTTCTCACTTCCGAAGGCTTTAACGCCATCGCCTATCACGCGGGCCAGGATTCGCAATTGCGCCGGACCAACCAGAACCGGTTCATGAGCGAGAACGCTGTCATCATGGTCGCGACCATCGCCTTTGGCATGGGCATAGACAAACCCGACATCCGCTATGTGTGCCATCTGAACCTGCCCGCCAGCATGGAGGCCTATTATCAGGAGATCGGCCGCGCCGGGCGCGACGGGCTGCCGGCCCAGACCCTTCTGCTCTACGGCCTCGCCGATCTGCGCCTGCGCCGCCAGTTCATTGAGCAGGACAGCGAGGACCAGGCGCACAAGCTGCGCGAGCACAAGCGGCTCGACGCGCTGCTCGCCTACTGCGATGCGCCGGCGTGCCGACGCACGGCGCTGCTCGCCTATTTCGATGAGGAGGCGGGCCCATGCGGAAATTGCGACAACTGCCTCAACCCGCCCAGGATGATCGATGGCACCCATGAAGCGCAGATGCTGCTGGCGGCCATCAGGGATACGGGGCAGATGTTTGGCGGGGCGCATATCATCGATGTGCTGCGCGGGGCCTCCACGGAAAAAATACTGGCGCGCCGCCACGATAAACTGGGCACCTATGGCGCGGGGGCGGCGCACCCGAAACCCTACTGGCAGGCGGTCATCCGCCAGGCCGTCGCGGGAACCTATCTGGCCATCAATATCGAAAAATATGGCGCGCTTCAGATCACTGCGCGAGGCCGCGCGGTTGCCTCCGGCGAGGAAGGTTTCGCGCTCCGCGAAATCGATTTAACCAAACCGGCAAAAGCCGCGAAGACGGCAAAAAAACCCAAGGGCGAACAGCAACCCGTCGCCGAGGGCGACCAGGATCTTCTCGCCGCGCTCAAAACGCTCCGCCTGGAGTTTGCCCGGACACGCAACGTGCCGGCCTTTGTTGTGTTCCACGACGCAACTCTGCTTGAAATGGCGCGCGAACGCCCGGCGACACTTGAGCAGATGGCCACCATCAATGGCGTCGGGCCGGCCAAGCTGGAGAACTTCGGCGAAGCGTTCCTGAAAGCGATCGCGGCGCAGAGTTGAGGCCCGGCGCAGGCTCCGTAACGGGTTTCCCTCCAGCAGGATTGCCCATGCGACTTTACAACCGTCTAGCGGGATGGCGGCGCCGGTGCTATTGACTGGTGGTAAGCTGGAAAATGCCGGGGGGGGAGGAATGGAAAACCTGCCGACAACCCGACTGCCCGTCAAATGCGATTCCTGCGTGGTGCGCCACAAGGCGATATGCGCCGTACTGACGGATGCGGAACTGAACGACTTCAACAGGATCGCCCGTCAACGCCTGGTGCCGACCGGGCAGGTCATCTCCGTTGAGGAAAAAATTGTCTTCGCCAACATCATGGAAGGCGTGGTCAAGCTCACTGAAACCCTTGCCGATGGCCGCCAGCAAATCGTGGGGCTTCATTTCCCGCCCGACTTCCTCGGGCGCATCTATGCGAAAGAAACGCCCTATTTCGCCGAAGCGGCGACGGATGTGGAACTCTGCGCCTTCCCCAGGGACGGCTTCGAGACAATGCTGAAGCGCTATCCGGGCCTGCAACGCCGGCTGTTTGAAAATACGCTGGATGAACTCGACAGCGCGCGCGACTGGATGCTCCTGCTGGGGCGCAAAACCGCACAGGAAAAGGTTGCAAGTCTGCTCTTTATGATCGCCAAGCGCGCGCCCAATATTGGCTGCGCCCACAGACCGGATATGAATTTCGCAAAGTTTTCCCTACCGCTCACGCGCGCCGATCTGGCCGACTATCTCGGCCTGACGCTGGAGACAGTAAGCCGGCAGATTACAAATCTCAAGGCGGCGGGCGTCATCAGGCTTGCGGAGAACCGGGAGGTTGTCGTCCCTGATATCGACGCGCTGGAGGAAGTGGCCGGCGCTTGAGCCGCGGCCGCATTCGGCACGGCCTCATGAACCGTGGCCGCACCCGCATCCGCATTTGGCGCGGGGCGAGAATTCGAAGAAATTTCCAGCGCCGGCGCCTTCCTCGAACGCCTCGGCGGAGAAATCGTGGAAATCCTCTTCTGCAAGCAGGCGCCTGGCGAGCGGAAGGACAATCGCGTCCTCCCAGGCAATATGACGGCGGCGGCACTCGAAGAAGCCGCGCAGCATGTAACCCAGCATTTCAGGTTTCTCCACATGCCCGCGCGTCAGAGCGAGTTCAAGCTGGTCGGCAGTGTCGTGGGCAAGGCATTCATCGACGGCATGCTCACCCCTTATCTGAACCAGCATGGCTTCGGTGAGTTCATCGCGCCCGGCGCGCCTTGCAAGAACGGGATAGAGATACCCCTCCTCCAGCGCCACATGCCGCTTGACGCAGTGGCGCAACGTAAGGATGCCGGTGTTCGCAAGTTCCCTGTCGAGCGGCTCCAGCAAATGGTCGGCAATCTTCTCCAGCAGGTTGCACAGATTGAGTTCCGCACAATGCTCTCTCTCGATCCAGGCGAGCAATCCGCCTCGCGCCGTATCAGTATGTCTGCCTTTTTCCGTCATTCCGCTGCGTTACAAAAGCCTTGTGAAACCGGATTGCGTCAGCAGTGGATCGCATGATGCCCGGCACGACTCCTTGATCTGGGTCAAACTCCAGGATATCGGAGAAGAGCGGAATTGGCGATCATCGCCCGGCATGAACACGGGGCGACCCGGCCCGCCGGAACAATAATCAATGATCGGATACGTTCCCGGCCTCATCCCCCGGACCGCGGTTTTTCGATAACATAACCGTATTCCAGCGCGGCTCCGCCCAGCCAGGTGATGAAGGAGCCCGCATAGCTGCGCGGAACCGAAATGTCATGGCAGGGCGGGTCTGTACGCCGACACACCAGCGCCGGGATATGACCGATCGCCGTATGGCTGGCGCCCGTCGCGGGAAGGGCATCGCCCTGCAAATCAAGGGGCGCGCCTTTCGCCAGAACATCGACGGCGTGCCTGCCGGCAAGGCGTATGACGCATCTGCCGGTGCTCTGATCGAACAGAGATACGGATGCGCCTGCGATGCCGCTCAGCTCTTTTATGGCATCGGCCGGACTGCGCCCTTGCGCAAAGACCCAGTGCTCCAGCGGCCCGGTGGCGCAGATGAGCAGGCCGTTGCGCTGCGCCCCCTCCAGTGGCCCAAGCGCGCTCTTTTGGCCCAGAAAGCGCGCGAAGGCCTTGCCCGCCTCGGCGGCCTTGTCCTTGCGCGCGATCAACTGAAGCTGGACCACATCGCGCCGCTCCTCGATGGAGACGCCGGTTGCGCCGTCCGGCGCGGCGTGAACGCCCGGTTTCAGCACACTCTCGAGGGGGCTCTTTGGGGTCATGACATCAGACACGCATTCTCTCCCCTTGCGGATCGACGAAGACCGGGTCCGTCACTTCGACCTCAACCTCCTCGCCATGCAGGGGCGACACCGCGAAAAGGCGCTCCCCCATGCGGGCGCGGCCATCCTTCAGCAGAGCCAGGGCGATAAACCCGTCGCAGGTGGGGCTGTGGACGGCGCTGGTAACATGGCCCTGGGAGGCGTCGGGGCCGGTCGCCCGCGGATCGGTGACCAGATGCGCGCCTTTCACGAATGAACCCTCTTCGCCAACCGGCCTCAAGCCGACGAGCTGCAACCTGTTTGCCCCTTCAAGGCCTTCGCGCATCGCCAGCCAGCGGCCCACATAGTCCTTCTTAGCCGACATCATACGCCCCAGCCCGAGATCGCCTGCCGTCGTGCGGCCATCGAGTTCGGGGCCCGCCACATGGCCCTTCTCGGTGCGCATGACGGTCATGGCCTCGGTTCCGTAAGGCGTCAGGCCCGAAGAGCGCCCCGCCTCGAAGATGGCCTGCCAGACGCCCGCGCCATGGCCGGCGGGCGTATAGACCTCATAGGCCAGCTCTCCTGAAAAGCTGATGCGGAAGACCCTGGCAAAAGCCCCGCCAATCGTCCCCTCCCCGACCGAGAGGACCGGGAAGGCCTCATTGGACAAGTTCAGCCCCTCAACCACGCTCGACAGAACGTCCCGCGATTCCGGTCCCGCAACCGCCATGGCGGACCAGGCTTCGCTCACCGAACAGAACTGAACGTCCAGTTTGCTCCAGTGAACCTGGTGGCAGAATTCCATATGCCGCATGACGGCTGCCGCATTGGCGGTGGTGACGGTGATGAAATAATGATTTTCCGCCAGCCGCGAAACGGTGCCGTCGTCGAACACCATGGCGTCCTCGCGCAGCATCACCCCGTAGCGCGCGCGGCCAATTTTCATTTTTGAAAAGCCGCCCGTATAGAGCCGGTCGAGAAACGCGCCCGCATCGGGGCCTTTGAGTTCAATCTTGCCGAGTGTGGAGACATCAACCATCCCCACCCGCGTCCTGACGGCGGTCACCTCGCGATTGACGGCGGCCGCAAAGTCCTCGCCACCTCGCGGATAATAATAGGGACGCATCCACAGCCCGGCCTGGGTAAACACCGCGCCGTGTTTCTCATGCCAGTCCTGCATGGCGCTGTAGCGCACCGGCGCAAATTCGCCCGCGCGCCTCTGCCCGGCGAGCGCACCGAGCGCAACCGCGGAGTAAAGCGGGCGGAAGGTCGTCGTGCCGGTCTCGTCGAGGGTTCTGCCCTGCAACTCCGCCAGAATGCCGAGCGCGTTCACATTGGAGAGCTTGCCCTGATCGGTAGCCATGCCGAGAGTGGTGTAGCGTTTCGCCTGGTCGGCGTGGCCGAAGCCTTCGCGCTGCGCCAGCTCCAGATCGCAAACCGTAACGTCATTCTGCAAATCGACGAAACTTTTGGCGCCGCTCGAGAGCTCTTGCGGCAGGCGCCAGAGGGGCGTCACCCCATAGGCCTGCGTGCCCTCAAGCGCGGGAAGGATTGCCTTCCCCCTTGCGCGGAAGCCGCACGCGCCGGCGGCGTTGCGTCCAGCCCCGGCGGCATCGCTCAAGGCGGATCCCAAATCGAATATGCCCGCCGCGCCGCCCGCCACATGCGCCCCCTCGCCCGGGTCTGGCATCGTGTAGGCGGCAATTGCGTTATCCCAGGCCGGTTTGCGCCCGAGATGGGAGAGCAGATGGGTGGTCGGATTCCACCCCCCCGAAATGCAGATGAGATCGCAGCGCCTCGGCTGCCCGCCGATATGTCCCGCATCGCCGTTCAATGGGGCGATTATGGCGGAGTGGACATGTTTGCGCCCGCCCGTATCGATAATGGCGTGACCGTAGTGGACATCGACACTGGCCGGGAGCATTTCCGCGCCCGCGGCTTTTTCCCTTGTGTCGACAACCGCGACCGCCGCCCCGGCCCGCGCCAGATCGCGGGCCGTGAGATAGGCGTCGTCATTATTGGTGAAAACCAGGACTTCGCGCCCCGGCAGAACGCCATAGCGGTTCAGATAGCTGCGCGCGGCGCCCGCTAGCATGATGCCCGGCCGGTCGTTATTGGCGAATATGAGCGGCCGCTCGATCGCCCCGGCGGCGCAGATGAATTGTTTGGCATGAATTGTCCAGAAGCGCTGGCGCGGGAGGCCGCCCGTTTCGCCCAAATGGTCGCTCACCCGCTCGAGCGCGCCGAATGTCATTCCGTCATAGCGCCCGAAAACGCTTGTGCGCGCCAGAATGCGCACATTCTCCATCCCGCCTAATTCGCCAGCAACCGCCCCGGCCCACGCCGCGCCGCCCTTGCCGTCAATCTCCAGTTGCTCATCGGCGAGATGCCCGCCAGGCTCCGCCCGCTCGTCAACCAGCAGGACACGCGCACCGGCGCGCGCGGCTTCGCGCGCCGCGACAAGGCCCGCGGGACCCGCGCCGGCGACCAGCACATCGGCGTGCAAATGGCCATGCTCATAGCGATCCGGATCGGGCGCATCGGCAAGCCTGCCCAGCCCGGCGGCGCGCCGAATAATAGGCTCGTAAAGCCGGTACCAGAAGGCGCGCGGCCACATGAATGTCTTGTAGTAAAAGCCCGCCGGGAAAAACGGCTTCAATGCCGAGGTGACCGCCATCAGATCGAAACCCAGCGACGGCCAGCGGTTCTGGCTGCGCGCCTCAAGGCCATCGAACAGCTCTATGGTGGTCGCCGGGACATTGGGTTCGCTGCGCCCGCCCCGGCCCAGCGTCACCAGCGCATTGGGCTCTTCAGGTCCAGCGGTGTAAATGCCGCGCGGGCGGTGATATTTGAAGCCGCGGCCGGTGAGATGCACGCCATTGGCGAGGAGGGCCGAGGCCAGGGTGTCGCCGGGGTGGCCGGTGAGGGCCCGCCCGTCAAAGGTGAAGCGCAGTGCGCGGGAGCGCTCGACAAGCCCGCCTTCGGGCAATCTGTGACTCTGGCGGCTCATTTCTTGCCCTCCCGCATTTGCGGGGCGGCCAGGGCGACATGCTCAATCTCGTGGGTCACCGTATCGCGCGTCACGATGAGCCAGCAGCGGCACCCGGACCCATGGTGCCAGTATTCCCTGTGCCGCCCGGCGGGATTTTTGCGCAGATACACATAGTCCATCCAGGTTTCGAGACCGGCGGCCTCGGGCGCTTTGGGCCGTGTTTTGGCGGCATCGCCGCCATAGGTGAATTCGCTTAAGGGTCTTGGGCCGCACCAGGGGCAAGCTATGCGCATTTGCCGCTCCTCAGTGCCTGCCGGGGCACGGACCGGCCCCGTTTTCATTGATGACAAGCCCGGTCTCGAAGCGCGAAAGCGTAAAACCGGACGCCAGTTCATGGGGCGCGTCATTGGCGATGAGATGGGCCATGGTCCAGCCCGAAGCAGGCGTGCCCTTGAAGCCGCCATAGCACCAGCCGCCATTGAAATAGAGACCCTTTACGGGCGTCTTCGTGATGATCGGGCTGCCGTCCATGGTCATGTCGTTGATGCCGCCCCAATGGCGCAGCAGGCGCAGGCGCGAGAAACAGGGCATGAAGGACGCGGCGGCGGCCGCCACGTCCTCCAGCGCCTCCATATTGCCGCGCTGGGCATAGCTGTTATAGCCGTCGAGAGAACCGTTGAAGACAAGCCCGCCCTTGTCCGACTGGACGACGGCGAAATGGGCCGCGCCGAAACTGACAACCGTATCGAGAACGGGTTTGACCGGCTCGGTGACGAAGGATTGCAGCACATGGCTCTCGATGGGCAGCCGCAACCCGGCCATGCCGGCCACCAGGGTCGAGTGCCCGGCGACGATAATGGCGACCTTTTTGGCCCTGATGGAGCCGCGGTTTGTCTCCACTGCGCGCACGCGGCCCTTGCCGGTTTTGATGCCGGTCACTTCGCAATTCTGGATGATGTCGACGCCGCGCGCATCGGCGCTGCGGGCATAGCCCCAGGCGACGGCGTCATGGCGCACGCTTCCACCACGCGGCTGAAGCAGGCCGCCAAGTATGGGGAAGCGTGCGCTGGGAGAAAAGTCGATGATCGGCACCAGCTTGCGCACTTCTTCGCGGCCGAGCAGCACCGCATCGACGCCATTCAGCCGCATGGAATTGCCGCGCCGGATGGCGGCGTCGCGCTGCGCGGGGGTATGGAAGGTGACGAGTACGCCGCGCTGGCTCAGCATCACATTGTAATTGAGGTCGCCCGAGAGCCCTTCCCACAGTTTGAGCGAATGCTCGTTGAAGGCAATATTGTCCGGGCACAGGTAATTGGAGCGCACAATCGTCGTGTTGCGCCCGACATTGCCGTTGCCGAGATAACTCTTCTCCAGCACGGCCACATTGGTCACCCCGTGATTGCGCGCCAGATAATGTGCCGTTGCCAGGCCATGCCCGCCGCCGCCGATGATAACCACGTCATAGGCGGGTTTGGGTTCGGGCTCGCGCCAGACCCGGGGCCAGCGCCTGTGGCCCGTGAAGGCATTGCGAATGAGCGACACGGCGGAATAGCGCATCACCCTTCGCCCCTCAAAATTCCGCTCACGGAGTCCGCGCGCTCAATGCTCCAGAGAGCGGACAGGAGCGTTTCGCAGCGCTCGCGCGGCCACCCGGCAAAGTCGCAGCAGTCGCGGAATTTTTCCGACAGCGCTTCATCGCTCAGCGGATTTTCAGGCATTCCGGCCGGCGCACCCAGGAAACCCGACACTTCGCGCCCCTCCCGCGTCACAAGTGTTACGCGCGCACATTCAGGATAGCGGGGCTGATACTCTTCACCGTTCAGATCTTCGGCTTCGGCCATCTCCACGCGTTCCATGGCGGCGCGCAGCCGTGCATCGGCAAGGCTTTCAGCGGAAATCTGCCCCGGCCCGAGCGCGCCATAGGCCAGGATGCAGCCAATCGCAAAGGGCATCGAGAACTGCGCCTGCGCGGGGGTGGCGGGCGTATCGTGCACCAGGCTGATCTTGACGAGGCGGGGCACCTCGCAGCGCACGGACGCGATATGCTCGCGGTCCAGTTTATTTTCCGCGATTAAAGTCCCGGTGAGTTCCATTGCCGCCTGCGCGGCGGAACACACCGGGTGACGCTTGATGGCGATACCCGGTTCCATCAAGCGCCATGTCTGGCCCAACTCTTCAAGACCGGCCGCATCCGCCCTGCCCTCATTCATCAGCGCCAGAAGCCCGCGCGGGTCCTCGAAGACCTGGAGCGGAGCGCTGTGGCCCTGTGCGGCAAGCAATGCGGACTCAACCCCAAGGCGGGCGGCCTGCCCGGCGAGAATGGGCTTGGCGTCGGTGCCGAGCATGGCGACCATGCCATGGGCTCCAAGCGCGGCCAGCGCGATCGCGCGCGCGGTAGCGTCCGCGTCCAGTCCCCCGGCTTTGGCGGCGCCCGCCGCCGCGCCGATGGCGCCAAGCGTGCCGGTGGCCCACCAGCCGCGCATATAGTGAGTGTCGGTGAGCGTCAGCCCCAGCGCATAGGCGGCTTCCGATCCGGCAATAAAGGCTTCCAGAAATTGCCCGCCCGCAATGTCCGCCTGCTGCGCCGCGGCCAGCACGGCGGGGAGGACAATGGTCGAGCCATGAAGCACGCCGGCATAGCTTGTGTCGTCGAAGTCGAGGGCATGGGCGGCGGTGCCGTTGGCCAGCGCCGCACCGAGGGCCGATGCGCTGTGCGCCGTGCCGAGCAGGGTGCAGGCTCCCGATCCATACTGGCCCGAGACATGCGCGCGGAGCCGTTCGGCCACCCCCGTCCGGCTGCCGGCAATGGCAACGGCGCTGGTATCGATAATGCAGCGCCGGGCGACGTGAAGCGCCGCTTCGGGCACATGGCTCAGCGAAAGGCCCGAGACCCATGCGCCGAGACGCTCTGCAATGCCTGCTGAATGGACTTTACGCACGCGCCCCGTTCCCGGCCCTTGATTCTATTTGAAACATATGTTTCAATTATGATTAGACAATAATACATATATTACGAGTAAGACAATCAAGTCCATTGGCAAATTGGGAAAACGCCAGTTGCAGACAGTAGAATCGATACAGGACCGGGTCATGACCCGGATGGACGAGCTCAGCCCGAAATTGCGGAGCGCGGCCGAGTTTGTCGTGGCGCACCCCGATGAGGTCGCGACGCGCACGCTCCGCCAGGTCGCCAAGGCGGCGAAGCTGACCCCGCCGACCCTGTCGCGGCTCGCCCGCGCGCTCGACTGCGACACTTACGAGGATTTGCGCGAAATCTGCCGCGGCGAGCTGAAGCGCCGCAACCGCGTCCTCGCCGACAAGGCGCAGGAGCTGTTGCAGCTCTCATCGGGCAATGGCCAGGCGGGCAAACCCGGCGTGTTTCTGGTTCAGGCCCGCTCGGCCATGGAAAACGTTCAGGAACTGATGGAGACGATTGAACTGGACAGGCTGCGCGCGGCGGCCGACGCCCTCGCCAATGCCCGCAAGGTTGTGCTGCTCGGCGCCACCAGCGGGCTGGCCATGGTCAGCTATTTCCGCTGCATGGCGAGCATGGCATTCGATAACTGGCGGGTCGCGGGAGCCGACGGCGCTTTCTGGGCGACGGAGATCGCCAAGCTCGGACCTGAAGATGCGGTCTTTTTCGTTTCACTGCGGCCCTATGCGGACCAGCCGGTTCGCGCGGCGCAGATCGCCGCCGAGACCGGGGCGCAGATAATAGCGGTTACCGACAGCCTCAAGTCTCCCCATGCCCGTGTCGCGACGCACTGTTTCATCGTGGAGACCCAGAGCCCGCAATTTTTCCCCTCTCATGTGGCGCCGCTGGTGCTGATCGAGGGCCTGATGGGCATGGTCGTGCGGCGCGCCGGGAAGCAGGCCGCCGCGCGCATACAGTCGTCAGAATCAACGGGACATGTATTGCAGGAGTATTGGGTCACTTAGGCGGCCCGGCAAAAATAGAGAGTCGACATCTCAGGGGTTTGAGGAGACTATTTTTTCTACGAATACCCGGTCAGGAGCAAAAATCCATTTTTCCGGCCGGGGGTTTAGCTGGTGCCGCGATCGATTGAAAATGCCGAATGGCAGCATGACCGCAGCACTGAAATTTTGCAGGGGCCGAAGTTGGCCCGAATTTCGAGTAGGGAGGAAGTCAGCATGAAGTTGAAAAAGACAGCCATTATCGCCGGCGTGGCGGCGGCGCTCACCCTGGGCGTTGCGATGACGAAGGCGGATCAGGCCTATGCCGGAAACGACCGTTTCAAAAAAGTTCTGGCGCGCGGCGAACTCGTCGTCGGCGTCAAGGCCGACTACAAGCCCTGGGGCTTTCGCGATTCCAGCGGCAAGATCGTCGGCATGGAAATCGACATGGCCCAGGACGTCGCCAAGGCGATGGGCGTCAAGCTGAAGCTCATTCCGGTGCAGTCGTCGAACCGCATGCAGTTCCTGCAGCAGGGCAAGATCGATCTGATGATCGCGACCATGTCGGACAAGGCCAACCGCCGCAAGGTCGTTGGCATCGTTGACCCCAATTACTACACCTCCGGCACCAATGTTCTGGCCAAGAAGGGCGTGGTCAAACAGTGGTCGGATTTGAAGGGCAAGCCCGTTTGCGGCAAGCAGGGCGCCTTCTACAACAAACAGGTGTCCAGCCGCTATGGCGCCAAGATCGTCGCTTTTGTCGGCAACGCGGAAGCCAAGCAGGCGCTGCGCGACGGCAAATGCGTGGCTTGGGTCTATGACGATTCATCGATCATGGCCGACCTGGCGTCGGGTCAGTATAATGACTATGAAATGCCGATGAAGACGGAAGACGACACCCCCTGGGGTCTCGCGGTTCCGCTGGATGAAAAGGGGAGCATCTGGGGAAATTTCATGTCCGGCATGATCTATAACTGGCACCGTACTGGCCGGCTCATCGAGCTTGAGAAGAAGTGGGGCATCCAGCCCACCGCCTATCTCGTGACAATGAAGAAGAAGTTCGAAGCCTACCAGCCTAAATAGGCAGGCAATGAATTGGCGCGGCTCCCGCATGAGGGAGCCGCGCCGGATTCATCGGCGGAATTCCTTTGCCGGGCTTTTATAGGAGGGGGGTCGCTCTTGGAACTGTTCGGCGACTTTTTCAAACAGCTCTACGACACGACGGGCTGGAACTTTGTGATCTTTTACGATCAGGTCGAGTGGGACCGGTTCATCGCCGCCATCTGGACGACGATCAGGCTCATCATCGCCTGCCTGATCTTCAGCGTTATCGTCGGCTTCGCCGGAGCCTGGGCGCAGGGGGCGAAGTCCAGAATCATCCGTTACGGCATGGCCGGATATATCCAGTTCTTCCGCAACACGCCGCCCTTCGTGCAGATTCTTTTCTTCTATTTCGTGGTTGGAAACCTCACCCCCTCCTATGACGCGGGCGGCTATCAGCAGGCCTATATTGGCAGTTTCGGCTGGGCGGTTATTTCACTGGGGTTTTTTGCCGGCGCCTTCAATACCGAAATTTTCCGCTCGGGCATCGAGGCCGTTCCTGAATCGACGGTCGAAGCAGCCTCCTCGCTGGGCTACACGCGGCTGCAATCCTACATCTATGTCGTCTTTCCGCTCGCTTTCAGGGTCTGCCTGCCGGCGCTCAACAACAACCTCGTCAATCTGCTCAAGACCACGACGCTGGCCTATGGCATCGCGGTGCCTGAAATGATGTACACCGCCAACCAGATCTGGTCGGACAATGTCAATGTGCCGGAAATGATGATTGTCCTGTTTTTATTCTATGTCGGGCTGGTCGCCGTTCTGGTCTGGGGCATGCACCGGTGGGAGAAGGCCATGAAAATTCCGGGGTATGGCTGATGGCTGCGCCCGGAACCAGGGACGCCTCCGGCGATCGCACGGCCGCGATACCCGAAAAGAAACGAATGGATGTGCTGCTGCCCATCGCGCGCCGTCAGCAATCCCAGGCAATGATCGAACGGCTGGAAGGCACTTTCCGGCTCAATCTTCAGCCGCACCACGCCATCTGGATGCTGCTTCTGTTCGTGCTGACCGTCGGCACCGCGCAGGCGCAGGCGCCCAAGGAGCTCATCAGCCCCATCGAGGCGCTGATCAAATGGATGCCGTTCATTCTGTGGGGGCAGGAAGGAACGCTGAACGGTTTCGCGCTCAATCTCATGATCTCCTTTTTTGCCATGCTTTTCGGCACGGTTGCCGGCGTAACGCTCGGGCTGATGCAGATCTCACTGCTGCTGCCGGTGCGCAAGGGCTCCTGGCTCGTCACCCAGTTCTTCCGCAACTCGCCCTGGCTGGTGCTGCTGTTCACCATCATGCTGCTGTTTCCCTTCGAGATCGATCTGGGTTTTGCGATCATTCCGGTTCCCGACTGGATGAAGGCGGTGATCGGATTTGCGCTGCCGGTGATGGCGAATATTTCCGAGGTCGTGCGCGGCGCGGTTCGCTCGCTGCCCACGGGCCAGTGGGAGTCCGCCGAGAGCCTGGCCTTCAGCCGGCGTCAGACCCTGTGGATGATCATTCTGCCGCAATGTTTCAAGCGGATGATCCCGCCGTGGATCAACTGGTACTGCATCCTGGCCATGGCGACGCCGCTGGCCTCGATCATGGGCGTTGAGGAATCCGTTTCCTACACGGCGCAGGCGATGAACGCGGAAGGCGACCGGCCGGAGCTGCTGCCCGTCTTCTATCTGTTCCTGCTGGTCATCTTTTTTGTCTACACCTACCCGATTGCGCGCTGGTCGATCCGGCTTGAGAAGAAGTTCACGATCAAGACGTAACGGCGCCAGACCCTATAAGGGGAGTTCGAAAAATGAGTGATGCGAAAAAAGCAGCCGGATGGACACCCGAACAGCCGATGGTCTCCATCAAGGACCTGCACAAGTCGTTCGGCGACCTGGAGGTGCTGAAGGGCATCTCGCTGGACGTCATGAAGGGCGAATGCATTTGCATCATCGGCCCGTCGGGGTCGGGAAAGTCGACGCTGATCCGCTGTGTGAACGCCCTCAACGACATCCAGAAGGGGTCCATTCTGGTCGAGGGCCAGGAGGTCAACGACCCCGACCTCGACAAGCTGGAATTGCGCAAGAAAGTCGGGATGGTGTTCCAGCAATATAATCTGTTTCCCCACAAGACGGCGATCGAAAACATCATGATGGCGCCGATCACGGTGCTCAAACAAGACAAGGAAGACGTCGCAAAGCACGCAAAAAGCCTCATCAGGAAGGTGCGCCTGGAGGGCAAGGAAGACAGCTACCCGGGCGAGCTTTCAGGGGGCCAGCAACAGCGCGTCGCCATCGCACGCGCACTCGCCATGACCCCCGATGTGATGCTGTTCGACGAGGTGACGGCGGCGCTCGATCCCGAAACCGTCAAGGAGGTGCTGGTCACCATCCAGGAGCTGGCCGAGGAGGGCATGACCTGCATTCTCGTGACCCACGAGATGGGCTTCGCCAAGGAGGTCGCGGACCATATCTATTTTACCGACCGCGGCGTGATCGTGGAGCATGGACCGCCCAAAACCTTCTTCAAGAAGGCCAAGGACCCCAGGACAAAGGAATTTCTGAGCCAGATCCTGTAGAGTGCCCGCATGGGCGATCCGTCACCGAATGCGAGTTTTGTTTCCCATCTGGAATGCAGCCGCACGGGCGCGCGCTACAGCCATGACCGCTTCCGCTTCGTATCGGATGCGGGCGCGCCCCTGCTCGTGCGCTATGATCTGGAAGCCCTGAAGGGCGCAATCACCAAAGAGAAACTGGCCGGGCGGGCGCCCGACATGTGGCGCTATCTGGAATGGCTCCCCCTCGCCAGCCGCGACGACATTGTCAGCCTCGGCGAGCAGATCACGCCGCTCCTCCCCCTGCCCCGCCTGGGCGCGGAACTCGGGGCCGGTGAAATCCTCGTGAAAGACGAAGGCCGCCTGCCGACGGGAAGTTTCAAATCGCGCGGCATCGCGGTTGCCGTGTCGATGGCCAAGGCCTTCGGCGTGAAACATATCGCCATGCCGACGGCCGGAAACGCCGGCGCGGCGCTCGCCGCCTATTGCGCGCGGGCCGGGATTGAAAGCACCGTATTCTGCCCCGACGACGCGCCTGAAATCACCATCCGCGAAATCGCCTATCACGGAGCGCGGACCTATCGCGTCAACGGGCTGATCAATCATTGCGGCGAGATCGTCGCCGCCGGGACTGAGGAAATGGGCTGGCTCGACCTTTCGACCCTGAAGGAGCCCTACCGCATCGAGGGCAAGAAGACGATGGGGCTGGAGCTCGCCGAACAGTTGGGCTGGGCGCTTCCCGATGTCATCTTCTACCCCACCGGAGGCGGGACCGGGCTCATCGGCATGTGGAAGGCGTTCGAGGAACTGGGGGCCATGGGATGGATTGGCGCAAAACGCCCGCGCATGGTCGCGGTGCAGTCGACCCGCTGCGGTCCTCTCGTCAAAGCCTTCGATGCGGGCCATGATGAAGTCATGGAACCCTGGGAGCCGGCCGATACGCTGATCCACGGCGTGCGCGTGCCAAAGCCGTTCGGCGACCGGCTGTGCCTGAAAGTCATGCGAGACAGCGGGGGCTTCGGGTCGATGGTGGATGATGAGGAAGTGATCGCGGCGCGGGCCGAAATCGCGCGCGCCGAAGGCGTGCATCTGTCTATTGAAGGCGCGGCCTGTTTCGTCGCCTTCCGGCAGGAACTCAAGAGCGGCAGGGTATCGAAGAGCGAGCGCGCCGTGCTGTTCAACTGCGCCAGCGGCCTCAAGGCCGAACTTCCCCCCGCCGGGACCCGCATCGACCGGCATAAACCACTCGATTTTACAAAATCAGGACCTTAACGACCATGTTCACATCCCTATCCCCGACATTTCTCGGACAGCCCCAACTCTCCATCGAGGATGTTCAGCCCGGCGATCTGGTCATTCTGGGCGTGTGCGAAGCAACGCCTTATACCCCGGGCCAGACGTCCCATGCGGCGGGCGGCCCCTCCGCGGTGCGGCAGGCGCTCGCCAAATATGCGGGCTGGACCGGCCATTATGATTTCGATTTCGGCGCACCGGTGATCGGCGGCGGCGGCCGCCGGATTGTCGATATCGGAAATCTGGACGGCGACCCCGGCGCGCCGGAGGAAAACCGGACCCGCATCACCGCCGCCGTGGCGCAAATCCTCGGTGCCGGGGCGACCCCTCTGGTGATCGGCGGAGACGATTCCGTGCCCATTCCCCTGCTGGCGGCCTATGAGGCGCAGGACCCCTTCCACCTTGTCCAGATCGACGCCCATCTCGACTGGCGCCATGAACGCAAGGGCGTCACGATGGGCTGGAGCAGCCCCATGCGCCGCGCCTCGCAAATGGCGTGGGTCGAAGGCATTGTGCAGGCCGGGCTGCGCGGACCGGGAAGCGCGCGGCCCGAAGACGTGCGCGACGCGCAGCGCTACGGCGCTTCCATATTCACCGCCAGGGACATTCACACCCATGGCGTGGGCCCCGTGGCCGAAGCCGTTCCTCAAGGGAGCCGCTGCTTTATCACCATCGATTGCGACGGGCTCGACCCCGGCGTCATACCCGCCGTGCTGTCCCCGGTCCCCGGCGGGCTGACCTACTGGCAGGTCGTCGAGCTCATTGAAACCTTGAGCGAGCGGGCCGAAATCATTGGCTTCGACCTGGTCGAGCTGGTGCCTGAGCGCGACCTCAACGGCGTGGGCGCCCTCACCGCGGGGCGCATTATCTGCAATCTGTGCGCGGCCCTTTCCAGGGCGCGGTCCCGCTGAGTTTTCCTAGATCCGCCAGATCCAGCGCGGTGTGCGGGCCGCGTAGGCGTCCCAGGCAGCGCCGAATTTCGCCGCCAGATGAACTTCCTCGCGGCGGATGGCGAGGATGTGAGTCAGAACCGCGCCGGCCAGCGCGCAGGGCAGGAACCATGGCGCGGCAAACGCCGGGGCGGCCCCCGCGAGCAGGAGTGTATTGCCGAGATAGATCGGGTTGCGGGAGAAGGAGAAGGGGCCGGACGTGATGAGTTTTTCGGCCGCGCGATGGGGCAGGAAATTTGTGCGATGGCGCGACATCGTCGCGATCGACCAGATGTCGAGGCCGGCGCCCGCCGCCATGAGCGCCCAGCCCAGAGCGGGCAAGGCCCCGAACCCCGCCGGGGGCCAGGGAATGACACCGGGCGCAAGCCGCTCCAGGATCAATGCCGCGGCGGCCATGCCCACCAGAATAATCGGCGGCCAGGGGATGCGGTTGGGGCTCGATATCAGATCAAGGTTCATGGCGCCGCCGGAATGAAGGAGCCCCCGGCCAGGGGGCTGGGCCTTGGGCCTGTGGGGTCACAGATAGCATGCCTGAAACATGTTTGTCTTCCTGCGGTCCGTTGACCTCCGTCAATGCAATGGACGCGAAAACCTGAAACTCCTGTCCGGAGGAACAGTGCCGATCCGATGGAGGTCACGGTTTCGGCGAACCGGCCGGGCCGGAACCGAAACGCGAACCGAACGGAAGAAGCCATGAAGCCACATGATGCCGCCAGCGATGCGAATGCGCCCGAATCCGGCGATCGTTCGCCGGGCCTGGTCGAGTTGATTATGTCCAGACGCTCTGTATCTCCCAAGTGGCTGGACCAGCCCGGACCAACGCCGGGCGATATCATGCGGATAATCGGCGCGGCCATAACGGCGCCGGATCATGACGCCCTGTGCCCCTGGCGGTTCCTGGCGATAAGCGGTCCGGCCCGCGAAAAGCTCGCTGACGTTTTTGCCCAGGCCAAACGCCTTCGCTCCCCTGACGCGGAGGAGGCCGATATCGGGCGTGAAAGGGAGCGCGGGCGCCAGGCTCCCCTGACGCTGGCGGTCATAGCGCGTCCCGTGAGGGACAACCCGAAAGTGCCCGTGCGCGAGCAATATGTATCGGTCGGCGCGGCTATTCAGAACATCCTGCTTGTGTGCCACGCGCTTGGCTTTGGGGCCAAGACGCTGAGCGGAGCGAAAGTGCACGATACCTGCATTCGCGATGCCCTTGGCGTCGGACCCGAAGAGGAGCTTATCGCCTTCATCTGCGTCGGCACGCCGCAGGCGCCGCCCAAGGAGCGGCCACGGCCGCATATCAAAAACCATTTCGCCGAGTGGACCGGAGCGGCCTCAAAGAGTTAATACCAAGGGTCATTGATACCGGCTCATAGCCGATGCTTCGAGACGCGCCCTTACGGGCGCTCCTCAGCATGAGGTATGTATCTGTTTTTCTGTCACAAACCTCATCCTGAGGAGGCGCGTCAGCGCCGTCTCGAAGGATGCGCGGATCGGTCAATGCTAACGACCCCTCGTATTAACGCGGCACCGCTTCCCAAAAAAATCGGCCAACGCGTCCTGTTCTCTTTTCAGGAACGGCCGCCGCGCCGGATGGAGCCGATCAGGTAGAGCAGCAGCCCGGTCCCGAGGAGTACGGCGTGGAAAGGGACGACCTCGAAACCGTCGCGCCACGACAACATGATGTTCAGCCACCCCAGAATGACCAGGATGACGCCGAATATCCGGAAAATGGCGCCGCGGCTGTTGCCGCCGGGCAGGTCCGCAGCCTCGTCCCTCATGACGCCTCATCCTCGCTCCGGGCCGCCGCGCTGCGGCCCCACCAGATCAGGATACCGCCGATAAGCAGCGTGACGATGATGGCCAGTATCATCGGCCTGGCGCCTTGCGAGGGTTTCAGCAGGAGCCAGTACCAGGTTGTCATGGCGTGGCGCAGGCCGGCCTCGGAGTTGGAACCGTCCCAGGTGAAAAATGCGATGGGGATGAAAAGGCCTTCCTCGAATTGCAGGTCCTTGTCCACTGCCCCCGTCGTCAGCGGCCGGGTCATGACGACCCGCCAGGTTCCGGCCTTGTAACTGCCCGTGGCGGTGAGCCCGGCGGAGGTCTCGCGTATTTGCTGCGCGCCGATTCCACTGGCGTCGATGAGCGCCACGCTCTGGGGCTTTTGCGTCGTGCCGCTGGACCAGCGCCAGAGATTGACCGGCTTGACCGCGCTGCCCATGAGAAAATAGGGCTTTTCCATGCCATAGGGGATTTTTCTCGGGAACTGAACGGCTATGGCGTCTTCGGCAAGTTCCTCGTCGGAAACTTTCTGGGCGTTGGCGTCGCCGGGGATACTTTTCGTGCGGTCATCCCATTCCAGATGAAGGCTCACATTCTTTTCGTTATAGAGGGCGCGCACGCTGACAGTGTCGTTGGCGGTCTTGAAAAAGCGCGGCCCGACGACAATCTGGGGGACCATGAAGAAGGTCGACGGCGGCGCATTGTCCCAGGCCGGATCGTCCGGCGAAGCGGGAAGCTCGCCCTCGATGCGGGCGGCCTGGATAACCGTGTTTTCGGGCCGCACCACCCTCTCGGTCTTCGCCAGGGACGCCACATAGTTGGCGACGTTCCAGCGCTCCTCGATGCTCAGCTTCTTCTTGCTCTTGGGGTCGGCGAATGACGGCATCTGGGTCGTCGGAATGCCCGCCGATATGCGGGTGAAGATGTCCTTGGGATCGTTGCTGGCGCGGAAAGTCCAGGGCTTGGTCAGATTTCGGGGCCAGGTCCGCTCGCCATTGTCATCCTTCAGCTTTTTGATGGCGTCGCCCTTGCCCTCGACGCCGTGGCATTCCGTGCACCGGTCGCCGGCGAGAAAGAGCTTCTTGCCCGCGGCGATGCTTTCGGGTGAGGATTTCACTTGGGCGCCGTAATCCACCTGTCCTTCGGGCTCCCCCTCCAGTTCGGCGAAGGTCTTGATATAGGCGATGACATCCCACATGTCCTGATCCGACAGCATGTCGCTCCAGCCGGGCATGGCCGTGCCGGGCATGCCGTCGCGGACCATGCGGAACAGGTCTTCATCATTGGGGAGATCGGCGTCGAAGGCCGATGAGATGATCTTGTAAAGTCCAAGCGTGAAGTCGCGGGGCGAGGGGTTCAGGCGTTCAGCAGCCGGGCCAAGACCGTCCCCCTCCTTGCCGTGGCATTGCAGGCAGCGCATGGCGTAAATCGCCTCGCCCTTCTCCACGTCACCCGGCTTGGCCAGCGCCGGACCATGGGGGAGCGCCAGCAGCAAGGCGGCGGCCAGCAAAAAAAGTGTTTTCACCAAACCACTTCCCATCATTCACTCTCCCAGGATCGCGGGTGATGGCCCGTATAGTCATAGAGATAAAGGATCACCTTCCAGATTTCGTCTTCCTTGAGAAAATCCTGCCAGACCGGCATCGACGAAATCCAGGGCGCCGCTTCCTTCGGCAGCCCCGGGCCGCCCGTGGCTATGCGCCAGAACAGATAGGATTCCTGAAGCTGTGCGATGGTGCCCACATCCTGGAAGTTGAGCGGCGTCGGGTTGAGCCCGGCAGCGTAGGGCCCCTTGCCGTCGAGTTTGTCGCCGTGGCAATACTGGCAGTTCTGAATGTAGACGATGGCGCCCTCCTCCACCAGTTCGCGGAACTTCTCCGGGTCTTCCTTTTCGAACTTCCGGTAAGGGTTCTCCAGCTTCAGGAGATTGACCCGCTTGCCGAATATCTTCGCCGTGGTCGGGGGCGCGGGATGGATGGTTCGAAGCTCCAACGGCGCCTCGAAACTGGGCTGCATCTGCATATAGGCGCCCGCACCCGCCACCAGCGGCACGACGGCGAAGACGATGTTGCGCCAGATGCGCTTTGACGGGTCCTCGACCAGGGCCTTGATGGGGGCCACCAGTTCGCGCGTCTGATCCTCGTCATAGGTAAACACCATGAACACGCCGGCGACGACGAAGAACATGTACATGGCGAGCAGGCTGGAGGGAATCACCGCATCGAGGAGAATGTCGAAGACGATGATAAATCCGTAATAGACCCCGGCAAGGACCAGCACGGCCTGCAGCAATCTGGGTATTTTCATTGCCCTCGCCTCCTCACTTCAGTCCAGCCAGGAAACTCACCAGGACTTCCAGTTCCGAAACATACAACTGCTCGCCCATGCCCTCCGGCATCTGGTCCGGCTCGAAGCCCTCGGCAATATCGGCGTTGGGATCGAGGATTGAACGGCGCAGATAATCCCGGTTGCGGAGGGCGCCGATCTTGGAGAGGTCCGGCCCGATCTCGCCGCCCACGCCATTGATCATGTGGCACGCGTCGCAGGTGAACATGGCGATCAGTTTCTCGGGATCGCTGATTGCTTCGCGCGGCTCGGCCTCTGCCACGTCGGCTTCTTCACCGCCTTCTTTTTTCTTCCCCAGATCCTTGGGAATCTCGACGGTGACCTCGGCGCCGCTGCTGTCCTGGAGATAGGCGACGACGGCGGTAATTTCGGCTTCATCAAGGCGAATGCTGCCGCCGGACACATCCGGCATGGGGCTTTCGGCGTCGTTGGTGCCCTTCTTGCCAAACCCGGCGACGACAAAGGCCGAAGGCTTGACCAGGGACTCAATCAGATATTCCTCGATGTTCGTCGCTTCACCCTTGTAGCGGGGGTCCTTGAGCCGCTGCTGCGCAACTTCGCCGATCGTATCCAGCAGGGGCGCGCGGCCAAGATTATTGTGGCAGAGCGTGCAGGTGCCCTTGCCGCTGAAAAGCTTCTCGCCCACGGCGATGAACTGATCCATGGTCATCGAGCCGAGGTCGAGCTTTTCCTCCTTGGGCGGCGGCGCCGGCTCGATCTGCGGTATGCCGAAGTTGGAATACCCGGCGAAGAAGCCAATGGTCAGCAGCGAAAAAACTATTACGGAGAGGAACTGCCGCATCGCCGCCTACTCCTTCCAATACCCGGCCGGCAGCGTCTTGTTGCCGCTGACCTGGGCGATCCAGAAGACGAAAATCACCATGGCCATGAAAATGATGGCCGCGACGGAAACCACGTTGGCCGCATAGCCCAGCGTCGGCGTGAAAGCATCCGGCGACGCATCGCGCATGATGTCGACCACGTGCCAGTGCTGGCGGATGCCGGAGCGAATATATCCCATCAGGCCCATGAGCCAGGTGAAGGAGACGGCCAGCAGGAACAAGGCGTACTGGGCCCGCCCGGGGATGCGCCCCCAATGCAGCGGCCCCACTTGCTTGCCGCCACGGTAGATGAAGGAATCGAGGGTAATGCTGCCGACGATGACGATCAGCGTGGTCAACACCTGCGGGATCGAAGCCGCCACCTTGTAGACGGTGTTGGTGAAGTATCCGTGGTAGATGCCGAGGAACAGGATATTGGCGATACCGGCTGTATAGAGCGCCACCTGAATTGCGTTGCCGGCGTTCACCCAGGACACGGTGGCGATCTTGTTGGCGCGCCGGTAGAACATGAAACTGAGCGCGGTGAAGATGATCATCACATTCACCGCCGTGTTCTTCGCCGGCATGATGCCCAGCGGCCCGAGATACTTGTGATACGGACCGCCCAGCGCTTTGAGCTCCTCGTTTGTGAGCACCAGGGTATGCGGCGTAAACCAGACCAGGAACGCGCCGACCAGAACGATGGCGATATACTTGATATATTTGGTGTAGCGCTTGGCGCCGTCGCTGCGCCCCATGCCGCACCACAGATAATAGTTGGCGGACAGGAACAGCGTCCCGATCAGCACCGCCTGAATGATGAACAGCCAGGCGAAAATGCCGCCCATGAGGGTAATCCCCATCTGCTGGCTGTAAGCGTAAATCTCGGCCGCCAGGTAATAGCCGGCGAAGGGCAGCGGCAGTAATGCGCAGATGGCGATGAAGTTGGCGTTGTAGCCCATCCAATCGTAATGGGCCCGCTCCTGTTTGGTCGTGGCGGTGAGGAACTTGAAGGCCGCGTAGGCGCCGACGATGGAGCCGCCATAGGCGATGTTGGCGACGAAACGATGGATGTTGATGGGGTTCCAGAGGAAGTTGTGGATCGCCGCCCAGGCATCGCCGCTGAAAACGCCGGCGGCGTCGACGCCCGCCGGGCTCATCATGAAGGTCAGCCAGGAATTGGCGAGCAGCATGAGCGTCGTGCCCACCGCGTTGAGAACGAGGCCCAGCGTCAAATGCACCCACTTCTTGAAGCCGCCCTGCAGCCAGTGCCAGCCGTAATAATAGATGTAGAGGGCGGCGCTTTCGGCGAAGAACAGGAGCGCATAATAGATCATGCTCTCTTTGAAGATGGTCGAGAGATAGGTGAACAGATGCGGATAGAACAGGATCAGGGAGAACAATAAAGCCCCGCCCAGCACGGCCGTCAGCGAATAGGCGGTGATGGAGACCTTGATGAATTCATAGGCCATGTCGTCATAGCGCTTGTCGCGGGTGCGCATGCCGATCGCTTCGATGATGAAGACGAAAATCGGCACGGCCAGGACAAAGGCCGCGAACCAGAGATGCAACTGGGCGAATATCCAGACCGCGACCCGGCTGTTGATGCCGGCGATGGACGGATAATCCGCGGCCGTGAGTTTCGGCGCCGGCCCGTAGGGACTGGCGGCGGCGGCATCGGCGGCCACCTCCTGTTCAGCGGCTATGGCGCCGAGTTGATCGAAACCGGAAAGGGCGAAGGCCACAAGGGCTACGACGAATCCGAAGGTCACCAGCAACAACCCGGTTTTTACGGTCCGTCCGGTCTTTCTGGAACGAGGTCCGTTCATGCTTTTTTCAATCCCTCATCCCTCATTTGTAAAATATCAGGCTCAGGCCCTGCATGTTCATGATGGCCATATCGAACAGCAGGAAGGCCACCAAAAAGACGGCCAGAGCGCCGGCGAAGGGCAGCAGATAGCCTTTGATATCCATGATGCGTCTCCCTTCCAGCGTTCACGCCTAGGCCTGAACGAACCACCAGAAAAATGCGATCAGCAGGACCAGAACAATAATGAACAGGGCCGGCCCGGCCCAGGGAAAACGTTCGGGTTTGCTGTCTGTCTTGGTCATCCCTCAACTCCGCCGAAAATCGGCCTGATCCGGTTCGAATCTATGGACGGAACACCGTTCGTCGGATAGGGTTCCGCCATGTTACCGCCGAGGAAACGCATTGCCGACATCGTCATCTTTATCGGGATGGCCGTGAATGTCGTGGTCATCGCGCTGATCCTCTATTTCTACGTTTTCTAGTGCGTATCACCGGTAAGCGGGAACCGGTTACCGGAAAAACGATACGCATAAACAAAAAACTGGATCGCGGTTTCGATTCCATCAAAACATGAAGCGGTCCAGGCGGCTTCTTCGGCCGCGCCGTCTCTTATCCCTGTTTTCCCTTGCACTTGCAGAGTTTACGCAAATGCTTGATCAGCCCGTCGACCTGCTCGGACGTCAGGGTCTTGCCCCAGGGCGGCATGAGCGGTGACTTGCTGACCGCCGGCCCGCCATCCAGGATGACGTTCTTCATGTCCGCGTCGGAGAGTTTGTCCATCTCCTTGGCGCTGGTGAAATCGCGCGGGGTGACGGGGAAGTCCTTGGTGACATTGGGACCGTCACCCTTGCCGCCCAGGCCATGGCACTGGGCGCAATAGAATTTGAACACCGTTTCCGTTTCCGCCGACCATGCCGGCGCACCGCCTATGGAGGAAGCAAGGACAAACGGCACAAAGAGAACCAAAAATCGTTTCATATCCGGTTTCCTTCCCTACTTCTTCTTCGCTTTGAAATTGGACACATAGGTCGCCACGTTTTTGATGTCCTTGTCCTTGAGAATGCCGGCGAAGGTGGGCATGGCCTTGACCGGTTTGAAGACGGTGGGATTTTTCAGGTAAGCGTATATCCAGTCCGGATTGAGACGCTCGCCCGCGCCAACCAGGGAGGGACCGCTGCGCCCGCCCGATATCTTTCCCTTGCGGCCCGATGCCTGGTGACAGCCGCTGCACGGCATCTTCTTGATGAAGATCTGCTTACCCTTGACGTTCCTCTTTGGCTTGATGACGCCCGCCTCGACCGCATCCACGGTCAGGCTCATGAGGAAATCCGTCACATTGGCGGCGTCATCGCCCGCCAGCTTGGGGTGATCGTCGGCATTCTCTTCGTCAAGGCTGTTGAACTTCAGGGGGCGGATCGGTTTCGGGTCGGCAAGCCACCCGGCCAGCCAGCCCTTCTGGAATTTGGACCCGGCGTACCAGAGCTCCGGCCCTTTCTTGGCCAGCTGGTCGTCGATGGTTTTCTCCCTGGCCGGGCCGTCCGTATAGTGGCATTGGGCGCAGCCCTTGGCCTCGAAGACGGCCTTTCCGGCGGCAGGTTCAGCTGAACTGGATGACGCCGCGGCAATCAGGAAGGCCGTACTCAGGGCCGCTTTGAGTATAGATTTCATGACGTTCTCTCCTCCAATTCGTACATCCGGCGGGCTCACGCTTTTGCCTCCGCCGTCTCCTCTTCGTTCTCCGCCCTGCGCATCAGCCATACCCCCGCGCCGCCCGCAATCAGGAAAGCCAGGATGGCGTAGATATAGACGCTGATGGGCGTCGGAGCCTCCAGGGTCACATAGTGCCAGGTGCTGAGGCTCATGATCAGGCCATGCTCGCCGTTGGAGCCGTCCCAGGCGTTGGCGGACATGGGAATGAACACGCCCCTCTCGAAGCGCACGTCATTCTTCTCGCCGGTCACCAGCGGCCGTTTCATGACCACGCTCCAGCGGCCCTGATCCCATTTCGCCTTGCCGCTGACCTGCTGGCTGTCTTCGGCCTGTATCTTGATGGGCTGCTTCCAGCCGCGCGCGTTGCCTTCCTGCGTACCTCGCTTGCCGGCCTCGGCCAGATCCGCCTTCCAGACCCACAGCTGCACCTGATCAGAGGAGCTTCCGCGGAAAAAATGCGGCTTCTTGGTGCCCTGAGGCGGCTTCACCGGAAATTGCAGCGCTACGGAATCGCGAAAGGTTTCCAGCTCCCGCGACACCATGCCGTTGGCTTCCACGTAGGAATTGAAACCGCCCACCTTGGATATCTCGGCGGTTTTGAATTCCTTCGATTTGTCATGGACGACGTCCTTGAAGGGGTCGTCCCAGGTGAGCCGGAAGGCGATGTCCTTGTCATTGAACAGCGCTTTCACGGTCACCATCTCGATGCTCGGATTCTGCCAGCGCGGCGGCGCCACCACCTGGCCGGTCAGCCGCATGTCCATGGATTCGGCTGCATCCCAGGCCGCGTCCTCCGGGCTTTCCGGCAGTTCCCCCTGGACAGGCTTCGCCTTCAGGGCCTGATTGGTGGTCAGTTTATGCTGAAGCGACTTGATGTAGTTGGCCAGATCCCAGCGGTCCCCCTCGCTCAGGGTCTTGATGAAGGACGGCATGGGCGTGCCGCTGATGCCGGTCGTGAACCGCATATAGATATTCTCGACGTCCGTCCCCGCCTTGATCTTCCAGGGATGGGTGACGTTGCGGATACGGATCGGGAAGCCCCAGTCGTCCTTGCGGAACTCCTTGTTTCCATCGCCGCGGCCGAGTTTGCCGTGGCAGCTCCAGCACTTGGCCCTTTCGAACACTTCCTTGCCCCTGGCGATGGTTTCATCGTTGTAGGGCGCGCGGTTGGCGGGCAGCGCGACGACCTTGCCGGTCTTCACCGGATCGAGCTCGGGGTCGTCGAATTCCGGGGCGAAGGTCTTGATGTAGCCAATCACCGCCCAGCGGTCGGCCTCGCTGAGGCCGTTCTTGATCAGGTCCCTGTCGAAGGACTGCATGGCCGTGCCCGGCAACCCCCGGCTGACCGTCCGGAACAGGTCCTCATCGGTGGGCAGCTCGCCGCTTTGCGTGGTCCGGAACTTGTAGGTGCCAAGCGTAAAGTCGCGGGGCCTGGGGTCCAGATACTTGGCGGCCGGCCCCTCGCCGTCGCCCAGCAGGCCGTGGCAGAAGCTGCAGCGCCTGAAATAGATCGCGCGGCCTTTTTCCAGCAGCTCCTCGGTCGCCTCGGGCATGGGCTTGCTCGGCGTCTCGGCAGCCATGACCGGGCCTGACATCCACAGGACGGCGAAAGCGGCAATGGCGGCGGCGAGCATTTTATGGGCGGTCCGCATCAGTGACCCTCCGGTATGCGCGGCGTCTTCTGGGCCAGGTCGTACTCGGCGAGGATGATCTTCCAGCGCTCTTCCTCGGTGAGGCTGAGCTTCCATTCAGGCATGGCCGAATCCCACGGCGTCGCCTCAGGGGGCAGGCCCGGACCGCCATTGGCGACCCGCCAGAACGTGTAGCCCACGACGATGGTTTCGATGGTGCCGTTGTCGTTGAAATTGAGGGGCCTGAGCTTGAACCCGTCGGCCATCGGACCATCGCCGGCGACGCTGTCGCCGTGGCAGGCCCGGCAATTCATGGAATACAGGGCGCGGCCCTCGAACAGGTTCTTCTCCATGAGCGCCGCTTTTGCCGTCTCGGCATCCACCTTGCCGGATTTCAACTGCGCCAGGAACTTCTTCATCGGCTCCACGGGGACGAACTCGAGCACATGGCCCGGGTCGGTTTCTTCCATCCAGCGCTCCACGTCCTCGCGCACCTGCGGGACGAATTCGATCTCGTTAGCCTTGGCCTGTTCGACAAAGGCGCTGACGTCGGCGTCCGTGGGGTTGGTAAACGGGTTCTCCTTCGTCTCAAAACTCCTCGGGAAGTTCGACGATGGATGCTGGATGCGCAGCGACGCCGGCACTTCCGCCTTCGGCACCTTGATCTCATAAACCTGCCAGCCAACCAGCACCGGCACCGCCGCCAGGATCACGGTGCGGGGGATTTTGCCGTAGCCGCCGCGCAGGAACTTCCTGACCGGCCTGAGGAAGTCACTGAGTCCCTCGTCGGAAAAGGTGACGAACAAGAACAGCGCGATGATGGTGAGCACCATATAGATGAACATCAAGGCGCCGGGGACAGGCAGCGGGAAGGGCAGCGTCGTGACCTCGCGGGAGACGGCGGGGATGCCCCACTTCACCAGCGCGTAGACGAGCACCAGAGTTATCACCATCGACAGAAAGCTGCCAATTTTCAGTTTCTTCATGACCGCTCGCCCATGACTGGTTTTTCCAAAACTTGCGCCATCGGATTTCCCTCGCCTATTGCTCCGCCTTCGGTTTCGGCTTTTGCAGCATCAGGAAGGATAAAATGTCCTGATAGTCCTTGACCGTCATGGCCTCGGCCAGGTCGTCCGGCATGACGCTCTTGGTCTCGTCCGTCTTGATTTGCTTGATATTCTCCTTGAGAATCGTGACCACGTCGCCATTCGCCTTGGTGATGTCTATCTCGCCGGCCTCGTCGCGGGTCTTCAGCCCGATGGTCTGGCGGCCTTCCTTGTCGATGACGACATAGGTCTCGAAGCCCTTGGTCAATGATTTCGCCGGCCGCAGGATAGATTCAGAGATAAATTTCAGTCCCTTGGCGCTGATACCGGAAAGATCGGGGCCGACCTCGCCGCCTTCCCCGTTCAATGTATGGCAATCCAAGCAGTTGTCCTCAAAGACGACAGCGCCTTCGCCCGGGTCGCCGCCGCCGGCCGCTGCCGCCGCCTTGATCTTGGAGTAGAATTTCTGTGTGACCTCGCTTGGCGCAGTGTCAATCGCCTCCATGTCGAGATCACCGCCCAGCGACATCATATAGGCGGTCACCGCCTTGATTTCCTTCAGGCTCAAGGAGATGGGGGGCGCGTAAACGACCGCCATTTCGTTCTTGTAGCCCTTGACCACATAGGCGCCGGGACTGGCCAAACTCTCGACGATGTAATCGACAGCGGTGAATTTTGTTCCTTCCTTTTCCGCACGCTCCTTGGCCCGCTCCACGGCCCGCGCGCCCATTGGCAGTGGGAACTTCTCGCCGAACTGGCCATGATTGGGGCCGCGAACGGCGCTCCCCTGACCGCCGACGCTGTGACAGGTGAAGCAGCGGCCCTTGCCCCAGTAAATGGCCTCGCCGCCTTCCGGGCTGATATCAACCGCAGCGCTGGTTCTTTTGCCGCCGCCGATGAGCTGGGTAACGGAATAGCCGATCCACAGATACACTCCAAGCACGACGAGCAGGAAAGGAAAAACCCGGGTAACCACGACATTCATGGCGTCATTCCTCCTTCTTGGAGGCGACACCGCCGAGCCAGAACATAAAGGCGCAGCCGATCATGAACAGGAGCACGGCCGCGCCGACCTGCTGCGTCATAACGAAATTACTCGGCGTATAGGCCCATTCGGAGGTGTCGCGCATAACCCCGAAAATGTGCCAGTCGCCGCGCAGCCCGGACCGGATGAAGCCCATGAGGCCCATATTCATGGTGATGATGAATGTGAGCAGCAGCAGCGCGTATTGCGAGCGATTGCTCATCCTGCCCCATTGGAATTCACCTAAGGATTTCGCCCGCTTGAACAGGAAGACGTCGATGACGGAAACCAGGATCAGGCAGCTTATCAACTGAATGAACTGCGCGACGGCGACGTTGCGGAGCACCGGCGAGGCCTTCTCCATGACGACGAAGCCCCAGACGCCCAGGAACACCGCGACGTTAAAGGCGGTGACGGCCAGATAGAGCACCTGCCCCAGTTTGCCCCGGTCCATCAGCGCCAGAACGATGGCAACCACACCGACGGCGGCCTCGAAGACCAGCAGATAGCCGATCATGCGGATGTACTGGGCCCGGTCGGCCGGCAGATCGAGCGAGCCGGGATCCATGGTCAGCATGGTCACCGCGTATTGCAGCACCAGCGCGATCGCCGCCAGGCCGACGACAAGGATGGTGATCCGGGCGCCCCTGCCCTGGTCGCGTATGGAGACGACCTCCAGCATATTGCCCCGGCGATAGAGCAGGAAGGAGAAGAATGTCGCCAGGATGATCAGGTTGACCACCGCGTTTTTGGCCGGCATCAGCCCCAGATATTTGAGCATGGGATGGAACTGGCTGCCGCCCATTTCACCGACCTCCTGGCCGCTCAGCGGCAGGTTGTGAGGAGTCAGCCAGATGGCGAATGAGAGGATCAGCGCCAGCAATATGTATTTGATGAACTTGTAATAGCGTTCGGCGCCCGGGATGCGGGTCATGCCGCTCCACAGATAATAGTTGGAGATGACGAACAGCGAGCCCACCAGCATGGCCTGGATGATGAAGGTCCAGGAAAAATCGCCGCCCATCATGTTGTTGCCCATGATTGCGCTGGTCGAATAAACTTCGCGGCCAAGATAATAGCCGGCAAAGGGCAGCGGGATCAGCGCCGCGATGGCGACCAGATTGGAAATGTAACCCATCCAGTCATAGTGCGCCTTCTCCTCCATCGTCTTGGCGCTGAGGAACTTGACGGCGGCATAGGAACCCGCGACCAGTCCGCCGAAGGCCATATTGCCGAGCATGCGATGGACCGCGATGGGGGTGGCCAGGATGTTCTCAAAGGCCTCCCAGACGGTGCCGACAAAGTTTCCTTCCCCGTCGACGCCGACGGGACTCATCATGAAGCCGGCCCAGCTGTTGGCCAGTTGCATGATGGCGGTGCCAAATACGTTCAGGAGAATGCCGATAAAGATGTGGGATGATTTAAGATCCTTGATGATCAGCAGCCCGACGGCCGTCGGCGCGATATAGAGAAGCAGGATGAACCAGCGCGTATCGACCCGCATCTCCCCGCCGATCAGGCCGAATGCAAAAGCCACTCCGAACGCGCCCACGATCAGCCCAAGGGCTTTGAACAGCCGCTGAAGATTCGGCGCGAACGGCTTGTCGCTGCTCAGCAGTTTCCAGCCGTAATAATAGAGATAGAGCGCGAAGGTCTCGCCGAAGAACAACAGCGCATACATGAACATGACGTCTTTGAAGATGCCCGCCATATAGCCCATGAATGTCGGGTAGAGAGTGAACAGCGCAAAGGCCAGCAGCCCGCCCAGCGCCGCCGTGGTGGCGTAGGCGACGCTCAGCAGGCTGGTGAATTCATAGGCCAGCTTGTCGAATTTGGGATCTTTTTTCTTCCAGCCGATGACCTCGATGATCACCGCGAACAACGGCACGCCGAGGACGAATGCGCCGAAGAACAGATGCATCTGCGCCAGGAACCAGACGAGACGCCGGGAATCGAGCCCGACGAACTGGCGGTAGACATTCTCCTCCTGGGCGAAAGCCGGGGCCGTGAGGACGAACATTGCGACCGCGCCAGACACGATGGCGCACCATGCCAGATAGCGGCGCGTGGAAATGGCGCCTTTGCCGTGTCGATCTGCCATCATCAGGTTCCCGGCCTTCTTTCAGCGCTATTCCGAGTACTCGAAATTAGCGTCGACTGTCCCCTTCGCCGAAACCTTGATCTTGGTTTTCTTGACGCCGTAACGCGGATGCCACGCCTTCAGCGTGTATTCGCCGGGCGGAATGTTATCGATGGAGAATGACCCGTCATCGCCGACGACCACGGCATAGGGATGCGACGGCGCCAGCAGGTAACCGAACATGAAGTTATGGGCTTCGCAGTTGATGCCGATATAGGACGAGCGCCGTGGCTTGATCTTGTCCCTGAGGTCGCCGGGTTCAGGCTGGCCGAAGTTGAACAGGGTCTTCTTGACCACGCGGCCCTTCTCGACACCGATCAGCTCGCGAGCGTTGATGTTATGAAGCACGCCGAGGTCGGAATTGCGAATGACGATGGGGCCGGGCCGCACGACCTGGGCCCAGGGGAGGAACCGGCAGCCCTTTTGATCGACCATATATTCGCCGAACTCGGGCTTCTCCCATTTTTTGCCCTCTTTGATCTTGCTGATGAAAACGAAGACGCTGCGCAGCGCGCCGTCCTTGACGTCGACCCAGACGACCTCGCGCTCGCCCTTGCCGCAAACGTCGGCATTCTTGGTGATGAGAATCTTCTCAATGCCGTCGGAGGGTACATCGCCCTTGAAGGTCACCTTGCCCTTGACGGTGCCGCCATCGGCAACATTCACTTCCTTGTATTTGCCGGGCTTGGCTGCATCCGCCGGCGCCACGAACGCAACCGACGCGAAAGCGGCGAGTATGAGACTGGTGATAAATCTGCTGGATTTCATGGGAATTACCTCCGTTATCCTTGTCCTTCGCGATCCGGAACCTCCGCGGTCCGAACCGGATGTGAACAGTTCAGTTCCTCCAATGCTTCGATGGCGACGGACCAAATTCGCTTGCGATCGGGGTTCTGGAGTATATCGACAAACTGGGCGCTGGCCCGGGTGGCGTCCAGATCCCGCAACAAACGGGCTGCCAGCCGCCCGTGATAGCCCTCGAATGAGAGGGCAAAATCGACCAACAGCTCGACAGTGCCGTCGCCACCGACGCCGGCAATGGCTTCCGCGGCGCTCAGGCGCACGGATGGATCGGGATCGTCGAGCAGCGCCTCGATCTCCGAACCGACCCGGCCCAGGCGGAAAAGCGCACGAACCGTTTCGGTGCGTACAAAACTGTCTTCATCGCCGATCTGCTCGACCAGAAAAGCCGGCGCCGCTTCGCCGCCAGCCGCGGCCAGGGCGCGGATCAGGAGAAGTTTCAGGTCCCGGTCCGCCTCCGCCGCCGTGGCCATCAGGATTTCCGTGACCGTATCGGGAAGCGGACTTAAATGCTCGCCAATGCGGGCCAGCGAGTCAGCCGCCGCCAGACGCAGCTCGGCGTCTCCGTTTTCGAGAGCGCCCGCCAGTTCATGTGCCACGTCGGCATGATGAAGATCCCCCAGAACCCTGGCTGCAAAGTGGCGGATATCTTCATGCAGCACCACATCCGGCGACAGCGGCATGCGTTTTTTGCCCCTGATGCGCTTCGCCAGGGCCAGGCGCTCCATGTCCATCGGAGTCAATTCGACGCCTTCTTCCGGCAACCCCACAACCTCGCGCATTTCGGGCGCGTCGTCGAGGATTGCGCTCATGGTCGAAGTCGGAAACGCACCGGCGTCCTCTTCGTTTTCCGCCACGCTCGCTGACGCGGGCTCGCCCTCTTCTTCGCCCGGATCTTTCGGGGCGGCGGTCCCGGCTTCCGTGTCATCGCCGGCCTCGGGCTCGTAACCGCCCCGCAGGGCGAAAAGCAGCGCCTCACCGGCGGCGTTGGGCCAAACTGTATCGGCCCGGGCCAGCCGCGCCAGGGCCGGCATGGTTTCCAGGCGGATCGGCCGCTCCTCGTCACCGATCATGCCCGCAAGCGCTTCCACCGCCCGCTCGCCGCCGGCCGCGGCCAGCCCCTGGAGCGCACCACGGCGGGCGTCAATGGGCCTGGCGGTGTCGCCAAGCAATGGGATCAGGTCGTCCGCCGCCTCTTGCGGTACGAGCGCGGCAAGGGCGCGGGCGGACGCCGCCGCGACCGCGCCGGTTCCTTCTTCCAGCTTTTCCCGGAGCGCCGCGACCAGAGCTTCGTCCGCGGGTAAATCCTGTGTGTCCCTGAGTGCCCTCAGAACCGCCAGCTGCACGGAATTCGAGGTGTCGTCGATCATGGCCGCGAGGCGGTCCGGATGCTGCCCGCCGATAAGGCGAACGGCCTCGGCGCGGACCGTTGCGTCGGGATCTTCGAGCAGCGCCGCCAGGCGGCCGTCCGCCGGATCCCGCGCCACCAGCGCTTCCATGGCGGCGCGGCGCACTTCGGCGGACTGATCGGCGAAAGCGCGCGCCAGCGGGCCGGCCGCTTCCGCGGTGCCGGAGGCGGCCAGGGCCGCCGCGGCGCGGCGGCGCAGGCGCACGGAATCTTCGTCAAGAAAACAGGCGAGCGCCTCGATGCCCGGCTGTCCCATCCGTGCCAGAGCCTTAAAAGCCGCCTCGGTCATGTCCTGGCCATCTTCGAGCTGCATGGCTGCGACGATATCGGGCACGGCCTCGCCGGCGTCAAGTTCCGCCAGTGCGTCAACCGCCTTGATCTGGATATCGACCCAATCGTCCCAGCCGCTGGAGTAGAATTCCTCTTCATCCCAGATGATTTCTTCGTCGCGTCCCTTGACCATGCGCTGAAGCCAGGGAATGACCCGCTTGTCCTGCAGTTTCGCCAGCGTCTCGATGGCCGCCAGCTTGACCTCCGTACAGGGATCGCCGAGCAGGTTCTCGAAGAGCTGCTGGCCGGCCTGCGGATCGGCCAGTTCCGAAAGCGCCTCGGCGGCATCGGTGCGGACGTCTTCGTCTTCGTCCAGCAGGGCCGCGATCAGGGGCTGAACGGCGGCCGGAGCCCCGATGCGCCCGGAGGCCCGGGCCGCCAGACAGCGGTGCACGTCGACACCATCACTGAGGATCCCGTTCAGCACCTGGCATACTTCGTCCAGTACCGGCTGGGAAACCGGCGCCTTTTCCCGGTCCGTAGGGTCCTTGTGATGGATATTCATGGATAAAATCCTCGGTCCAAACGCAGTTACGGGCCCGGCTGGACGCAATGGCCCCCAGCCGAGCCCGCAATAACTATCAGATGATGTCCCTCGGTGCGAACGACATCGAACGGAATGTTCTCTTGTAGGGTGACTCGCCGATCTTCTTCACATTGGCGACCCCCATCTTGTAGTTGTAGTTACCGCTGATCCAATCGACGATACGGCCTTCCAGGGCATTCGCCGGTTGCGACGTATGCAGGAAGTCCATGTAGATGATGCCCTTCTTGATGTGGCGCGTGACCATGGCGACACCGGTGACGGCGGCCCGTGTCAGTTCCACATTTCCGGCTTTCATCTGACCGGAGAAGGAATAGTCGCTCCCCTCCACGCCAAGGATCGTTTCCTTCAGGGACGGCACGCGGTCGGAATAGACCATCAGCATGTCGCCGCTCTCGATACCGCGTTCCTTCGCGTCATCGGGATGCATTTCGACATAATTGTCGGGCCAGCGCTGAACGATGTAGGGCCTGCGCCGGTCGTCGAAACCGGACTGCCAGCGTTCGTTGGTGCGCCCGGACGTGCACCACAGTTCACTGCCCTTCGGCTTCATCCATTCCCAATAGTCCGAGAACAGGGACCAGGGCGACTTCTGGATGTTGCAGCGACCGGTCTGGCTGTTGAAGTGCGTCAGCTTCTTGTTGAACATGTTGGCGCCCCTGGGACCGGTTCCCTTCAATTTGAGCGTCGTGTCGTGAAGCCGTTTGGAACCGACCAGGGAACCGTCGTCCCTCATGAAGACAGGCCCCTGGATTCCGTTGGTGCCGAATTCACCAAGCTTCTGATGCAGGGTCTTGCCCTCGCGGTGGGCGGCGACCTTGATCATGTTGAAGTCCTTGCGGCTGCCGCGCGAGAAGCGCGCCGATTCCTCGGCGACGTCGTTGGTGTCCTTCCAGTCGAAGCCGTCGAAGCCCATGCGCTTCGCCAGTTGGGCGATGATCCACCAGTCCGGCTTGGCCTCGCCGGGCGGATCGTAGAACTGGTTGTAGAGCCGGAGACGCCTCTCCCCGTTGGCCCGCATGAAGGTGTCCTCGCCCCATGTGGCCGCCGGGAAGATAATGTCGGCGTAGCGGTTGCCGATCGGATCAACCAGATAAATGTCCTGGTTAATGACCACCATGCCGCCGGAGTCGGCGCGCTTTTTCAGGGTTTCGATGATGTCCTGCTTGTCGTAGGAGCGCACCTGATGGGGATTGGCCACGGTCAGTTCCTCGAACCGCTTGGCCAGTTGCTGCGAACCGCACATGGCCTGGATCCATGTCGTGCCGATGACATGCGCGAAGCGCGTATGCCCCGACATCAGCCAGGTATCGGTATCCAGGGCGCGACGCCTGCGTCCGGGCACCTTCATCGGCGACTTGTTGCGCGGGTATTTGCCGCCGCGCTGACCGCCGCGCTGATGACCGCCCGCCCTGCCGACAACCTGGCCGGGCCTGCCGCCGGCGCCGACGATGATGGCCAGGGCCCCGATCGCCTCGGTGTTGCCGGTGTTATTGGACCAGTAGAAGCCCTTCTCGATCATGATCGAGGTTTTCGGCCGCTTGCCGTTCTTCTTCGGCTTGGCCATCCATTCGGCCGCCGTCTGGATCTTCGCCACGTCGATGCCGGCCAGCCTGGCGGCGTTTTCAGGCTTGAATTCGTCCTGGGCCAGGAGCCACTTCTTCCAGTCCTCGTATCCCTTGGTCTGGAATTTGCCCCAGGTGGTGCGCCACTGCCACGGCGTGTTGCGGGTGCCCTGACCGAAGCCGGAGCTGGAGCCCCACTTGTTGTTGACCCAGTCCTTGATCCATTTCGCATCCTGCCAGCCATTCTCGGCAATGATCCGCGCAATGGCGTTGACGACCAGCAGATCGGTGCCGAGATTGACATCGAGCCACAGTCCGCCGTTCTTTTCCGCATAGGCCACGCCGGCGGTGCGGCGCGGGTTCATCATGATGCATTTCTGACCGTTCTGGATGCCCTTCATAATCCACTGGGTCCAGAGGATGGTCTTTGTCTCATAGGGGTCCGTGCCGCAGATCAACAGAGTCTCGGCATTCATCCAATCCTCGTAGGCCGGGCCGAAATTATCGAAACCGGCGTCACGGAAGCCCGGCGTCGAGGACACGTCGGAGGGCGTGTCGTGGAAGGTGAAGTTGGCCGTGTTGATGTGGCGCAGTGCGAATTTGGTGATGGCGTAGGTGTTCTCGATGAACTGATAGGAGTAGGTCTTGACGCCAAAAGCGTTGGCGCCGTGCTTCGTGCGCACGTAATTGCCGACCTCCGCCGCAATATCGAGAGCGAAATCCCACGGAACCGGCTGAAGGATGCCGTAGATTCGCAACATCGGCGAACTCAACCGGTCACGGGTGGGGGTTTGCGGATTGTAGCATTTCTGCGCGATGCAGCCGCCGCGCAGGCTCGAATCGCCGTCGGTATTGACGAACTTCGTATCCTTGTCGGGAACGATCACGACGTGGTTCGGTTTGCCGTTATGCAGCACAATATTATGCTGGTTGGGCGCCACCCAGGGGCCCAGTACTTCTACCGGAAAATCGACCCCGAAGGCATTCTGATCGGCCTTTGGACCGCCTTTGTTATTGCCCGCTACAGGCCAACGATAGACCTTGAAGCCGCAGGCGACAATGCAGTAGTCGCAGGCCGTGGTGATCACTTCCGCGCCCTTGGGAGGGAGGGGAACATTGGTTTCTGGAATATAGTACGGAGTAGACATCTTTTGTGTCTCCCTATCCTTGCAGATTGTCGTAACGGCCGTAGATCAGGCCAAACACGCCAACGGCGTAGATGTCGTCACCATCGAGCTCAAGCAGCACCTGCGGAAGGCTTTGGTAGGCCTGACCGGAAATCAGAATGCCGTGCCGGGTCAGGTCGTAAGTGGAAAGATGCAGCGGGCAGGCGCCCATCGACTTGGTTTCCCCCTTGTAGGAACCCGCCAGATCGCCTCCCTGATGCGTACAGAAGGAATTGAAAGCGACCACGTCTTTCTGCGGCCCGATGCCGCCGCCGGCCTCCGTACCGAGCTTGACCAGCATGGATTGTGCGTATTCGCCTTTGTCGGGATACTCGAATTCGACCGGTACGTCATCTTTCAGTTCACTCAACTTGGCGATCTTCTTGCGCGGATAGGTGGCGACCTCCGCCGGCACCTTGGCCGCCACTGAAGTGCCCGGATTCAGGGTGACTATGACCGTAGCCGACGCCAGACCGGAGGAGAGCAGAAACTTCCGCCGTGACATCAGGCATTTTCCAGCCGGGCTGTCCTTCTTCGATGGCGCTTTGGGCGCGCCGGGTTCGTGGGTCTTTATCTGATCTGTCATTTTTCAAATTCCCTTTAATTCGTATTCGCTACGGCAGGCAGCGGCGCATAGGGAGGAAGTTTCGGTGTCGGAATCTTGATCTCCTCGCCACTCAGCGATTCCAGGAAGGCAATCAGATCTTCCTTCTCCTTGTCGCCCAGCTTCAGCGGCTTCAGGAGTTTCGCCTTGTTCTTCGCCATGGTGCCGTCGGTGAACTCGTTGGACCCGCCTCCCGCATTGTAGAATTCGACGATTTCATCGAAATCGAAGAAGGAGCCATTGTGCATGAATGGCGCCGTGTAGGCGGTGTAGCGCAACGGAGCCGTGCGGAATTTGCCCAAGTCGGATTTCTGCTTGGTCCTGTAATAGAGCCCCGCATCATCCTTGATCTTGCGGTACATTTCCTCGGTCACGCCCTTGGCGTACTGCTCGTAGCGGAAGGTGACCTGGGCCATGCCGTTATCCAGCCATTCCTCGGCGCGCGGAACGCCAAGGTTGTAATATTTCTGGTCGCTCAGCAGCGGACCGTTATGGCACTCGACGCACCTGGCCTTGCCCTGGAACAGCTTGAGGCCGCGTTTCTGCTGTTTCGTCAGCGCGTCCTTGTCGCCGCGCATATATTTGTCGAACGGCGTATTGTTGTGAATCATCGTCCGCTCGAAGGCGGCGATCGCCTTCCAGGCGTTGTTCACCTTGGGCCAGTCGTCGCCGAACACCTCGTTGAAGCGCTTGACATATTCGGGGATAAAGGCGAGCCGCGCCTCGATCATGTCCCGCTCGCCGTTGCCGGATATCGCGCCCAGCGCCGCGCTCGGCGCCTGCTTTTCAAGCGATCCGGAAGAGCCGGCCCAGAACAGCTTGCCGAGATAAGCGGAGTTGACGACCGTCTGGCTGTTGCGCCAGTGGACCACGCCCGGATAGCCGCGCGATAGCGGATCGTTGAAGCCCCAGCCCTGTTTCTGCGCATGGCAATCGGCGCAGGAAACGGATGCGTCGCCGCCGATACGCGTATCGAAGAACAACAGCTTGCCAAGTTCAATTTTCTCCGGGGTTTGCTTGTTATCGAGTGGAATCGGTGGCGGCCCGAGGGCGGCCAGCGGTGGGTTCACATCGGCTGACGCGGGGGATCCAAGCCCTAGGCCCGCGAGGCCGAAGGAAGTTGCGATGATCGCGAGGGATAGTGTCTTGCCCTTTTTCATTGCCTTGTTCCTAATTCCTCTTGTTCAGCCAATCTTTGATCGCCGTGTAATTCACGTTGATCTTTTCTTTCCAGACATGCTCCGGCCCGGTCAGGGGCTCTCCTGAAAGGGACTTCAGGAAGACCACCAGATTGGCCTGTTCTTCCCTGCTCAGGTTGAGCGGTTTGATGCGCGGATCCTTGTTGGGATCACTGCCGCCGCCCCGGTTGTAGAAGGCGACAACGTCTTCCAGCGTCTTGATCATGCCGTTGTGCATATAGGGCGCCGTCTGGGTCAGCTCGCGGAGCGTCGGCGTCATGAATTTGCCGATATCCGTGCCGTCCGACTTGTGGGTGCGGACGTGAGCTCCGACATCGCGGCGGATATTCATGTAATTCTCGATGCCCATGAACATGCTGAACGACACATAGGTGATATGCCGCATGGGATTCGACCAGATTTCCGGATTTTCAGGCACACCCGTATTATGCGCCTTGTCGTCGGAAAACCTCGGTCCGGAGTGGCATGCGGCGCAGCCGGCCTTGCCCTTGAACAAATCGAAGCCGCTCTTGGCGGCGTCCGACAGATTTCCGGTATCGAAGGGCGCGCCCCGTGAGGTGAGGGTTTTCAGATACTCGGGAATCGCCTTGCGGATAGAGCCGTTGGAGGGTTCGCCGTAACCCGCCTCCTTGAACATCTTCACATAGATCGGGTCCTGTTTGACGCGCTCCTGCATCAGGCGCATGTCCATGTTCATGGAGTAGGTCTCGGTGATCGATTCGCGCGTTACGTCATTGAGGTTGGTGCCGATCCGCCCGTCATGGAACCACGCCGCTTTTTGCGCGGTGTTAATAAGCGTCGGCGTGTTCCGGAAGCCATCCGACCCCGGATAGGCCTTGGACAGCGCCAGGCCGTCAGCAAATCCTTTTGCCGGAATATGGCATGTGGAACAACTGATTGCGGCGTCACCGGACAGCCGCGGATCGAAAAACAGCCGCTTGCCCAGAGCTGCTTTTTTTGCGTCGACCTTCATCTGCTTCACGGGACCGAAATCACTCGCCAATACCGGCGATGCGGCAATTGCGACGCCCACCGCCAAGGCGATGCGCCAACCAATTCCCGACGAAATTCTTCTATTCATCGCTAAACCCTTCCAAAAAAGAATGACCGCACCGAAAAACACTCTCTTCGCGTTTTCGGGCATCTAGCCATCCGTTTCCGCCTTATCCTTCGCCGGTAGGGGAACGCCACTGATGCGTTCCAAAAACTCCTTCATTTCCGACAGGCTCTGGAAGTAAGTTTCCTCTTCCCCCTGAACATGCCGAATGTGTCCGCGCCAGATCGGATTGTCTGCCGACTCCCCTTCCAGCCAGATACGCACTACGAACGACCCTTGTGTTCCTGGACCGACCATTTTGCTTCCGCTGTTTCCTACCGGTGTCCTGCTCCGGCGGAGCAAGTCCATTGTCACCAAATCATCAACCGGTAACCTCCCGGTAACACCTGCGGCACACGCGCATCCGTGCGGTTTTTCAGCAGTGTGCATCCGCCGGTAACACACCGGTGACACGGACGCGGATTCAGGCGGGATGGGGAAAATAGAGGGGGAAGCGGCAGGCGGTCAGAAGGTCAGGCGCTGTTTCTGACCTTGAGAATCCGGTCGTGGAGTTGCAGCGTCTCATGGGTCGGTTCAAGGCCGTATTCCTCGCGCAGTTCGCGCCGCCAGGAGCGGAAATGCGATTCGGCCCAGTCCGGGCGGCCAAGGGCGACAAGGTTCTCCATCAGGTGGCGCATAAAGTTCTCGCGGCAGGGATCGCGGAACAGCGCCGTGCGGCAAACCTGCGCAGCTTCGGAGAATTTCCGCTGATCGCCATAGCATTGCGCCAGGCCGGCCAGCATTTCCAGATGGATTTCGCGCAGACGCTCGCGTTCCCCGGCACACCAGTCGGCGTAGGGCTCGTCCTCCAGATAGTCGCCGCGGCAAAGGTCCCGGGCTTCCTCGAAATGGGCCAATGCCTCCTGCAAATCCCCATTGTGCAGCCGGTCCCAGCCGTCCGATACGAGCGTGATGAAGATATCCGAATCAAGCCATATTGCATCGCGCCGCAGGAGATACGACTTGCCCACGGTTTCGATCGCTTCATTTTTGAAGCTGCCGGCACGCAGTTTGCTCCGCAAAAACGAAACCGTTACCTTGAGCCGCTCCCACCCGCGATCCGGGTCGGTATCGGGCCACAACCATTCCATCAGCCGGTCGCGGTGAACCGGGCGGCCCACATGACTGATCAGGATTTTCAGCAGGGTCGCCGCCTGTTTCCGTCTCCATTTGTCGACATCCAGTCCCGCGCCGGCGACGGCGAGAGCGAAATGCCCCAGGGCGAATATGCGCAAAGGCTGCGACCGGGGTCCATCGGCCTTGATGGCGCCGGGAGCACGTATGAAGATGACCGCCACCGCGGCGCCATTGTCGGGATCGCGGACATTCCCCGGCACGACCAGGGTGCTGAAACCGGCGGGGATCATGTTTCCGTCCTTGTGACGCACCCGGCAGGCCGACATCGACCATTTCTCCCCGAGCGCCAGGCAGGACTTGCCCTCGCACAATGCCGAACACAGGGGTTCGCCGCTGGTGTAGAGCGCCTGCAGGATCTGGCCGCATTTCTTGCCCAGCGCTTCCTCGGTCGAATACCCCAGGAGGCTCCGTGCGCTCGCGTTCCAGGCGACGATGCGCAGGTTTTCATCGACTGCGAATGCCGGGTCGGACGCAATCTCAACCAGATCGGTCGTTTTGATGTCTTTTCCTCCCTTACCTCACCGCGGGACAACAGGGTGAGGCGACTAAACGTGTTTCTCTTCCGGAAACAGCAAATAGTCCAAAAGAATGCCGGAGAAGTAAACCCTATAATCATTCTAATTGGCAATGTCCGCATTTCCCCGCCGGCGTTCCGCAAACCGGATTACGGTTCATGTTACCGGCGTGTTACTGCTGCTTGTTACCAATTCCGCAAACGCTTTCAGCGCCGGATTACTGCGGTTTTCCGGGTGTTGCCAAAGAGAAATCAGCTCGTGGCCCGGCGCGTGCGAAACCGCACCGTGGCGGGTCGAAGAGAACAGGGACAAGGGATTATCATGACCCCACAAGCAACAGGCGCCGCGCATCAACTGGCGGATGACAGCTCCCGGACGCCGGAAGCCGCCGCGGTTACATTCAAGCGGATGCTCGTCTGCCTCGATGCATCGGATTACGCCAACCGGGCGCTGAGCGAATCCGTGCGCCTTGCCGGGTCGGCCGAAGGGACGGTCATAGGCATTCACGCCTATGCCGCCAAACTGCACGATCACCGCTTCCGTCAGATGGAAGGCGGCCTGCCCGAACGCTACCGCAAGGAGCAGGAGATGGAGAACCAGCGCGAGGTCCACGACACGCTGATCACCCGCGGGCTCGGGCTCATTTCGGACAGCTATCACGATGAAGCGCAGATCGTGTGCGACGCCGGCGGCGTACCGCTTGAGCGCCTGAGCCCGGAAGGCAAGAATTACCGCCGTATCGTCGAAGCGGCCGCAAGCGGCGATTACGACGTCATTGCACTGGGAGCGCATGGGCTCGGTATCGTGCCGGGGGCTTCGGTTGGCACCGTTTGCGAACGTGTCGTTCGCCGCGTCCCCATCGACGCGCTTGTGATCCGGGACCCCGAGCGCGCCATAGGCGACGGCCCGCTGGTGGTCGGCATGGATGGCTCTCCGCGCTCCTTCGGCGCCTTGATGCTGGCTTTCGATATTGCGCGCCGCACCGGCGCGCAAGTGCATGCGGTCGCCGCCTATGATCCCTTTTACCATTATGTGGCGTTTGAGAAGATCGCCGGCGCGCTCAGCAAGGAAGCGGCTGAGGAGTTCCGCTTCAAGGAACAGGAATCGCTGCATGAGGAAATCATCGATTCCGGCATCGCGCGCATCTATCAGTCCCATCTCGACGTCGCCAAAACCGTCGCCGGGGACGAGGGCGTGGAACTGACGACGGAGCTGCTGGAAGGCAAGCCCTACCAGACGATCATCAAATATCTGCATCAGGTGAACGCCAGCCTGCTGCTGGTCGGCAAGACGGGTGTCCATGCCGATCCGGACCTCGATATCGGCGGCACGTCGGAGAACCTGCTCCGCAAGGCGCCCTGCCATATCTGGCTCGGGCAGAACACCTATACGCCGCCCTTCGAGGCGGTGGCGCGCGAGACCATCACCTGGACCGAGGAAGCCGAGGTGAAGATGGAAAACGTGCCGGAGACGGCACGCTCCATGGTCCGCATCGCAATATTGCGGCTGGCGCAGGAAAGCGGCCACACGGTCATCACATCGAATTTGATTGATGAGGCAACCGCGCGCTTTTGTCCTGATCGCGGCGGACGCATGGAAACGCACAACCCCACTCCCTGGTCGAAAGAGGCCAAGGTCCTGCTCGACAAGATCGGCGATCCGATGGCGGCGCCCAGCGTTCGTCTTCGGGCCGAGAAACGCGCCCGCCGCGAGAATTCAGACACGGTTGAAGCGGATCATGTGCGCCCCTTCCTCGAAGAGGGGGCGGCGGAAACTCCGGACTGGGAGACCGCGGCCCTGGCGCGTTTGTCGCGTGTGCCGGAAATGGTGCGCGGAGCGGTCCGGCGCCGGGCGGAAGCCTATGCCATTGAATCGGATGCGGCCCGGGTCTCGCTTGAAATCGCCGAAGAGGCGATTGCCGAATCCAGGGAAGTCATGGGCGATACGATGTGCGCCGGCGGGCACAAGCTTGGCGCGTCCTGTCCGGCCGGCGAGTCATGACCGGAACGGTCGAGGCCCCCTTTCTGGTGGCGCTCAACCTGACGCGCCGGTGCAATCTGAAATGCGCCCATTGCTATCTCGATGCCGGAACACTCGAGCGCGGCGACGCCGATGAACTCGCCACATCGGAAGTTTATGCGCTCCTGGACGAAATCGTGGCGCTGTCGGAAGAAACCATGGTGGTGCTGACGGGCGGCGAGCCTCTGCTGCGCCCGGACATCATGGAAATCGCCGCCCACGCATCGGGTTTGGGTCTGATGGTGGTGATGGGCACCAACGGCGTGCTGCTTACCGGCAAGCGGGTTGCCGCCCTCAGACAAGCCGGCGTCAGCGCGGTCGGGATCAGCGTCGATTCTCTCGACGCCGGCCATCATGACGGATTTCGCGGCGCGCCCGGCTCATGGGCCAAGACGATTTCAGGGATAGACGCCTGCCGCCGCGCGGGCCTGATGTTTCAGGTTCACTTCTCGGTCACCGACGACAACGCCCATGAACTGGAATCGATGATCGAGTTTTGCCGGTCTTCGGGCGCGGCCGTTCTGAATGTATTTTTTCTGGTTTGCACCGGACGCGGCGAGACCTACACCAACATTTCCCTCGAAACTTACGAAAATGTCCTGCGGCGGGTGGCGCAAGCCGCGCGCGATGAGAAGCAATTGCTCGTCCGGGCCCGCTGCGCGCCACATTTCAAGCGCATGGCTCTGGAGATGGACCCGCCGCTGCCGGTTACACTGATTCACGGCTATGAAGCCGGGGGATGTATTGCGGGCACGCGCTATTGCCGGGTCACGCCCACGGGGGGAATTACCGCCTGTCCCTATATCGAGGACTCCGTTGGCTCGGTACGCGATACGCCTTTTGCGGAAATCTGGCGCGATGCGCCCATGTTCAACGCCCTGCGCGCGCCCAAACTGGAGGGCCGCTGCGGGACTTGCGAATATTCGAAACTCTGCGGAGGATGCCGCGCCCGCCCGTTTGCCAAAACCGGCGACTTGATGGGCGAGGATTTTCTTTGCGGGTATCAGCCCGCAGGCGGCGGCACAATCGAACCCATGCTGGCGCAGAGCGGCGTTCCCTGGACCAGCGAGGCCGAAGACCGCCTGGCGCAGGTGCCCGGCTTCGTGCGCCGCTTTGTGAGGATGCGGGCCGAAACCCATGCGCGGGAAATCGGCGCCGATACCGTAACGGCGGGGCATCTGGATGAGCTCGCCAGAAGGCGGTTTGGCGATGCCCTGCCCTTCAGGCGGCCCGAGGCAATGGCGAAAGGCTCTCCCCCGCCGGCAGGCGAGAGCGGACGCAAATGATCGACACACTCATCATCGGCGGCGGCATATCGGGCCTGACGCTCGGCCATGAACTTTTGCGCCGGGGACGCAACGTGGTGCTGCTGGAGCGCCAGGTTTCCGTTGGCGGAAACGCCATGTCGGAGCGTATCGGCGGCTATCTGATGGAGCATGGGCCAAGCTCCCTGAACGCCACCGCCGAAGACCCGGGCCGGCTTTCAACACGCCTGGGACTGGATGAGAAGCGTGTTTTTCTCGGGCCCGATGTCAAATACCGCTACCTCACGAAGAACACGCAGCTTTCGGGCATCCCCATCCATCCCCTGGGATTTTTCACCTCGTCCTACCTTTCCCGCCGCGGGCGTCTGGCCATGGCGGGCGAGCTCTTCAAACCGGCCCGGCAAGAGGGACATGACGAATCCGTCGATGCATTTTTCCGCCGCCGTTTCGGCGCGGAATTTGCCGAACGGGTTATCGACCCGCTGACGGGCGGGCTGTTTGGCGCGCGATCCACCGACCTCTGCGCCGAAGCGACCTTTCCGGCGCTAGTGGACATGGAGCAACGCCATTCCTCAATCACGGCGGCGGCATTTTCGCGCCGTCTGGCGGGCCGGAAAATGCCGGCGCGGCAGCTCTATTCCTGGAGCGGCGGAGTGGGCGCGTTGCCGCGAGCGCTGGCGGCGCAGATGAACCGCTGCATTCGCACCGGTATCACCGTCAGGCGAATTGAGGCTCTGCCATGGGGCTTCCGGGTCGACGCGGGGGCCGCGGGCATGATCGAGGCGCGATCCGTCGTTCTCGCCACCCAGCCCCATGTCGCGGGCATGCTGCTCGAGACAATCGATGAAACCGCCGCGCGGGCCGCGCTCGAAATCCCGGCCCCGCCGATTGCCGTCGTCTTTCTGGGTTACCGGCGCGCCCAGGTCGCTCATCCCCTGCACGGATTGGGTTATCTCACGCCCGAGAGCGAAGGCCGGCTGGTCAGCGGCGCGTTGTTCCCCTCCTCCATGTTTGCCGGCCGCGCGCCGTCAGGTCATGTGGCGCTCGCCGCTTATGTCGGCGGGTCGCGGGCGCCGGACCTTGCGCTGGCATCGAAAAATTCACTGATCGGCATTGCGCGCGATGAATTCAGGGATCTCCTGGGTGCAACCGGTGAACCTCAGATCGCGCATGTCAAACAATGGCCGATGGGGCTGCCGCAGACTTCACTCGGTCATCGCGAAAGGCTGGAGGCGTTCGCCGATGCGGAACATGCGCTGCCGGGCCTGTTTCTGACCGGCAATTATTTCACCGGGCCCGGCGTCGCCCACTGTGTGACCCGCGCGTTCGATACCGCCCGCCGGGTCGAGCGGCATCTCCAGTCCGCCGGTGCGGGGACTTCCGCTGCCGGCGTCCGGCAAGGCAGTGAGCTGCAAGACGCGGCTGAGGGTTAGGTCATGACCTAGGTCCTGCCCGCCCGGCGGCGGGGGGTTGACAGAGGCCGTGATCGTGTCGATCTGTTCGTTCAAAAGGGGGGAATTCCGGCTATTCGCGATGCGGATAGGGTATCATGCGTTCCAGGAGGTTTGTGATGCTGTATATCGATATCGACAAAGAAAACGCCCTCGTGACGATCAGTCCGCGCAGCGCGCTGGAGCGCGGGGATTTTGTAAACCTTGTCGAGGAAGTCGACCCTCTGATCGAGGAAAAGGGGGCGCTGTCCGGCCTTATCATAAATGCCGAGCATTTCCCCGGCTGGCATGATTTCGGCTCTCTTCTCGCCCATCTCAAATTTGTTGAAGACCACCACCGGAAAATCAAAAAGGTCGCGATCGTCTCCGACAGTGCGGTCCTGGGCATACTGCCGAAAATTACAGATCATTTTGTCGCCGCCGACGTAAGGCATTTCGATCAGGACCAGCTCGACGCCGCGAAAGCGTGGTGCCTGGAGGACTGACAAAAAACCGCGGGACCTTCGGCGTGCCCTTTTACCGGGGGGTCGTTAGCATTGACCGATCCGCACATCCTTCGAGACGGCGCTGACGCGCCTCCTCAGGATGAGGCTTCGAGGTGGCGCGTTGCGCCTCCTCAGGATGAGGCTTCGAGATGGCGCGTTGCGCCTCCTCAGGATGAGGTTTTGTGATAGAAAAACAGATACATACCTCATGGCTCGGAGCGCCCGTAAGGGCGCGTCTCGAAGCATCGGCTATGAGTCCGGAATCAATGACCCTTGGTATTATTGGGGGGTGCGCTGAAGGCGTTTGAGCTGGTTTTTCAGATCTTCGATTTGCGACATGAGTTCGAGCGCAAGGGCCGCCCCGGCGGGGTTCAGGCGTAAATCCTGTTCCAGCCGGTGCGCCTTCTGGATCTGAACCACGCTGACCTCGGAAAACCGCCAGCGTGCGATATCATCGCCACGAACCTCGACCACGCCTTCCTGGATGTAGGCCCTGACCTTTGATTCCGGCAGCCCGCAGTGCTCGCAAATGTCTTTCAGCGCCAGCTTGCGGTCTTCGCTCAGTATTTCACCGCTCATGACATGCGTCCTTCATTTTGATCCGGCCCGGGCGTGGCTGCCTTTGCCGGCCTTGCGCAGCAGGTCTCCGCGCGGATCGAAGTCAAGCTCCCGCGCCATCGTCCGATAGAGTTTTTTCGCTTTGGCATTGTCGGCCGGCGGCAGCACGATCTGCAAGGTGACATAGAGATCGCCCGGCGGTTTTGCCGGTATGCCGCGCCCCTTCAGGCGCATTTTGCGGCCCTGCTTCGAGCCTGCCGGAATGTTCAGATCGACTATTCCGCCGGGCGTCGGCACTTTGACCTTGCCTCCCAGAGCCGCCTCCCACGGCGCCACCGGAAGGTCGAGATGAAGATCGGCGCCCTCGGCCTGATAAACGGGATGCGCCCTGAAGGCGATCTCGATGTAAAGATCGCCCGCCCCGCCATCGCCCAGGCCCGGCGCGCCCTGGCCCTTCAGCCGGATATGCTGTCCCTCCCGCACGCCTTTGGGGATGGTGACCTCGAGCTTGCGGTCCCTGACGGCCAGATGCCCGTTTTCGGTGAGTTCGGGGACCTTCAGGACAATTGTGCGCCTGGCGCCATGGATGGCGTCTTCCAGATCAATGAGCACCTTGGCATGATGGTCCTGTCCCCGGGCGTGAAAACGCGCCCTGGCGCCGGTGGCGCGTTGCTGGCGGTGGGCATCGCCGAACAGGGTTTCAAAAAAGTCCGAGAAATCCTGCTCCCGCGCCCCTCCGCCGGCGGGGGAATCGGAAAACTCAAACCCCGCATCCCAGTCCGGCGGCGGGCGAAAGTCCTGTCCCGGCCGGTAGGCCTTCCCCAACTGGTCATAGGCGGCCCGCTTTTCCGGGTCGCTCAGGACTTCGTTGGCTTCGCCGATTTCCTTGAATTTCGCTTCGGCGCCGGAATCCTTGTTCAGGTCCGGATGAAATTTGCGCGCGAGCTTTCTGTAAGCACGCTTGATTTCATCCTGCGTGGCCGATTTTTCGACCCCAAGAAGCGCATAATAGTCCTTGTATTCCATGACCCCGCCGTTCCCGCCGCCATTTGTGCCATCCCTAGGGTCTTTTCGATCTTGATTCCATCAAAACATGAAGCGCCCTAGGGTCTCTCTACAAGCGAACCCGTGTCCGGATCGATGGCGACGTAGGGCAAACCGGCCTTCTTCCATTCGCCGAAGCCGCCTTCCATATGGGCGAGCACCTCAATGCCGGCATCCGCGCACCGTTGGGCCGCTTTATGGGAACGCTTGCCCGAACCGCAATGCAGCACAATCGGTTTTGTGTTCTGGGCGGGCAGTTTGGCGGGGTCGAAGCGCGACAGGGGGAACAGAAGCGCGCCCGGAATATGCTCGAATTCATACTCGGCGGGCGTCCGCACATCGATGAGGATAATGTCGTTTCTGTCGAAACGCTGCACGACCTCCTCCGGCGTCAGAACATCGAGTTCCATCGATCCAAGGGTCTCCGTTTTCATTTCATCCGCTCCTCGTTACCATTCCATATCCTCGGGGAGGTCCGGTCCGGACCGGGCTTCACCGTTTTGCAGTCATGTGCGCGTCTACCGCTTCCAGCAGACTCTCGATTGGCTTTTTCCATTTGAAATGCTGCGCGCCGCGCGTGAACTGGAGACGGCACTGTCCGCAGCTTGTGAAGAAGTGTTCGGCCTTCGTCGCCTCGACCTGTGATTTTTTCAGCTCGAACGCCTTCAGCCTCAGTGGCTCCGCGCGCGCGTTGGCCAGGACGCCGCCGCCGCCGCCGCAGCAAAACGCCGTTATTCCGTGGTCTTCAAGCTCGCGCAGATCGAACCCGAGCGCCTCCAGAATAACCCGCGGCGCACGCTCCAGCCCGCCGCGCCGGATGAGCTGGCACGGGTCGTGGAAGGTGGCGCTGCCCTTCGCCTTTTTGAGCTCGATGGCGCCGGATTCGATGCGATCGGCCAGGAACTCGATCATATGCAGAATCCGCACGCCCGTCGGCCCGCCATACCATTGCGCCGCCTCCCAGCGCGCCGCGCCATAGGCATGGCCGCATTCGGGAAGAAGGATCGTATCCGCGCCGATCTCGCGGGCCTTGTCGATGAGCCGGCAAGTCAGCTCCTTCTGAAGCTCCATATTGCCGGACAGGTAGCCGAAATTGGTGGCCTCGAAAGCATCGGAAGAAAACGTCCATGAAATCCCGAGACGATTGAGAATGCGCGCCGCCGCCGCCACGGATTGCGGGTTGTCTTCAAGATCGCCCGGCGCCGTCGTCAGCAGCAAATCCGCCCGTTTCGCATCGAGCGGTATCTTGACCTTATGCTGCTTGGCGATCTTGCGCACCGTGCGGCGGAAGTCCGCCGGCTCGCCAAACGGGCTGTGCTTCACCTCCGCATTGCGCACGATATGGGCCAGCCGGTCCGGCACGAGGCCGGCGCTGTACATGCCGTGGCGTGCCTCTTTCACCAGTTCGGCAATGTCTATCCCCATGGGACAGGCAAGGGTGCACCGCCCGCACAATGTGCAACTGTCATAGATCAGCTCTTCCCAGCGCTCCAGCTCCTCCAGGTTCACCGGCGGCGTCAGCCCGAGAAAGCGGTAAAGCGGCGCGAAGGGACCGGCGTGGCGCAGATAGGCCTGCTCGAAGGGGCGTATCTTGTGGATCGGGGTATATTTTTCATCCCCCGTGGTGAGATAGAAATGGCAGGCTTCCGCGCACAGGCCGCATCTGACGCAGGACTCCATATAGCTCGCGGCGCGCGAGCCGAACTCGCTGATGAAGGCCTGCATTGCGCTGGCATGGCGTTCAGCGTCCGGCAGATCGCCCTGTTTGTCGAAATTGCTGACCGCTGCGCTCTTGGTATTATTCATCGAACAGCCCTCGGGCTTGTCAGGCGCGAATGCCGCGCCGGCCAAACAGCGCGCCGCTGTAACCGCGCGAGAGTGGCCAGGTGAAGGTGTGGAACAGGCTGGAGAAGGGGAAATAGACGAGCCAGAGCTCGACAAATCCCATATGCAGCCCGCGCAAAAAGACGCTTTGCTGACCCAGCGCCAGACAGCCGGTCAGCATGACGATGAATGTCAGGCCAGCGGCAAGATGGTCATCAAGGCGTGAAATCAGACGCGTAACCGGATCGACGAAGCGGCGGATCCACAGCAGGAGCAACCCTGCAAAGGCGATTTCCGCCGTCACGATAAAGCCCCAGTATGGCATCGGCGTCCAGCCGAAGCCGAGCAGCTTCTGTTCGATGAAATCGACATGGGGCGCGGCGAACAGCAACACTGCGAACAGACCCAGATGGAAGGCGTAACCGGCGAGCGCCACGAACCAGACCTTGCCGCGCTTCAGGAACGCACCTCTGGGAGCCAGATCGACAAATATATTCCTGATGGCGCCGGCGGCGGCGGAGGCGCGCGCCGGCGATTTGTGCTTGTCGCCGCCCATCAGCAGCACCCAACCGAGCCGCCAGAGAGAAAAGACCACAAAAATTGTCAGCGCCGCATACCATGCCGGGCCTTCTATGAACGCGATCATGCCGCAAACCTCCGTTTCTCATTCCGCCGGCGCCGTGCGCCCGGCCGTCTCTTCGGCCTCTGTTTCAGGTGAGGCCTCTGTTTCAGGTGAGGCCTCTGCCCATAATTCATGATGCTCGCGCGCCCAGGTTTCATCGACTTTGCCCGACACCATGCTGTCCAGCGCGCCTTCCACGCCGGCAGTGCCGAGATAGATGTGGGCGATGGCCCCGGCGATGGCGATCAGCGCCCCGGAGACATGAATGAAATGCGCGATCTGCAATTGCGACAGATCGGTGGCCAGAAAGGAGAAATCCAGAAGCAGGCCGGATGCCGATATGGCGACACCGGTTATGATGACCACCCAGAACCAGATTTTCTCTCCGGCATTGAATTTCCAGGAGGGGACATGGCGGCCGGTTAACACTCCCGCCCCGGTCACGAGCCATTTGAAATCCACGCGTTTTGGCAGATTGTCGCCGCCGAACAGGACAAGCATTGCAATAACGCCAAGGGCGAACAGCGGGCCGAACAGATTGTGCCCGTGAAGCGCGGCGGTCGCGAACACCGCCAGTCCCTGCTTGCCGACCAGCGGAACCAGAATAATGCGCCCGAACAGCAATATCAGGCCGGTTACGCCGAGAAACAGAAACACCACCGCCAGATACCAGTGAACCACCCGCTCGGAGAGTGTGAACCGCTCGATGAGGCGGCCGGTGCGTTCCCTCTTCAGGCGAATGCGCCCGCGAAGGAGCCAAAACAGAATGACGGCCAGTGCGGAGAGCCCGAGCAGATAAGCCCCATATGTCTGAAGAAGCGTGCTTCGGGCGGCGCGCCAGAGCTGACCTTCCGACTGGACCAAAACGGGAGTGCCAAGCGACTTGGAGCTGAGCGTGCCCCGCTCGCCCATCCTGACGCCGCGCCATATTTGCGAGATGTCGTCGCGCCCCCGGTGCAGGAGACGTTGCTCCGGGTGCACCAGTTCAGGCGGGGTAACAGCCGTGCCCGAAGGCCCGCTTCTGGCAACGGGCGCCTTGAAGTCCTGCGCAGACACCGCCGAGGGTGCGGCGAAAACCATCATTACCAGCGCTATTATCGTGAGCATCCTCATCGAACAAGCTCCCCGGCGGGACACCGGTCCCGGCCGATCGTTTCTGCGGAAGAGGTTCGCATTCCGGAAATTGGGGCTATGAAACATCTTTGCCAAACTCTTTCTTTGATCCTGGTCAAAGCCGGGGAAGCGTCACACTCGAAGATTCCCGGAGCAGACGCACATCTCCTGATTTGAAATGCACACTGTCCGGCATCGGGAAATCGCTGACCACTCCAAACCGCAATCGGGTTTCTTCGCGGCGGCCGGCCAGGGCGCTCCGGGCGGAGGCGGCCCTGCCCTTCAGATGAAGTAGCCCGCGATAATCGCCCCGCTGATGACGGTCGCTCCCACGACGGTGGCGATGAGGGCGTTGCCGGTCATACGGATACCGCCGCCCATCCGGCTCAGTACGGCTCCAAGCGCCACAAAGACGATCACGTCCAGCAAACCATGTGTCACCCAGTGGTGGCCCGTGATGGCGACCATCAATCCGTGCACGCCCTCGTTACTCTCCTTGAGCACGACGAGGAGTGCGCTCAAAATACTGGTGACCGCATAGGAAATGCCATACCCGGTCACTTTCGCGCTGACGGTATCGGCCGCTCCTGCTTGATGCGTAGTCATATCCACATCTCCTTATATCTGGTTGGCGAGCAGGGCGACTTTGGCCCCCATGCTGATGAACGCGCCCGCGCCTTCCATTGCGAGACCCAGGAGAACCACCAGAGCGGATGTCCACAGGACGAGATTTCGCGTCGCCGATTTCTTCACGACCTCGCCGTAGGCGGCAATCGGAAGATATGTGGCCAGGAGCAGCAGCATGAGAAACACATGCTCCTTGGTCTCCATGAAGAAGCTATGCGCGAAAGGCCACGGACCGGCTTTGATAAGGGTCTTGTCGCCGCCGTAAAAGACCACATACCAGTAGCCGCCGACGATGTAGGCCGACCACATCAGAATGGCCGCCAGAACGCTTGCGTTGCGAAGGCGGACGATGTTGGCATCGCTCGCGTTCAATGCCTCGACGAACACCCAGACAGAGGCAATGATCGCGAGAACGCCGAATGTCGGATGCAGCATCAGTATTAATTCTTTGGACATTACATATCTCCTTTTTCAACCCGCCTGACAGCGGGGCCGGTCGCGGAAAATGTGCATGACGAGCGCCGCTGAAAACCCGAGAGGTTGCGCCGGACGGAAATGCTTCGGCGTATCCTGGATTTATGCGAGAGGGTTCGGCGAGGGCGGGCCGTCCGGCGGCGCTGCCGGCGTGAACTGCGGCGCGCGGCGAACCGCTTCTTTCCGGTCCCGGCCGCAAATGCCGATCGAACCGGTTCCTCTCTTTTGAGCCAGGGTACTCTTTTGAGCCAGGGCACGTCATCTCACCTTCTCACTCGTAACAATTCCGGCGCCGGGCGTATTTCAGAAGCCGCTTCACCGCTTTGGCGATGTCCTGAAGAACTCCCTTGGACCGTTCGGCAAAATCCAGAATCCTATTCTCGAACTCCCGGATCCCGCTGCGTCGAATGCGCCTCACATGCTTCAGTATTTGCAGGTACAATGGCCGGTGTCTGTGACCTAGGTATCAGTTCCTCCCAGGTCCATTCACATTGTTTCCGCGGCTGCCGGGAATTTGGCGGGCATGCATCCGGCAAGGACATGTTCAGGAGGAATCGCAGTATGAAAAATCTTTCGGCCGCCCGCGGCGTGCTTCAAGGTTCCGGGCTGTTCCGCCAGGTCGATAACGCACTGCTTGACGACCTGCTGCCCCGTTTCCATCGGGAAACCTGGGCGCGCAAACGCTCCGTTCCGGCCGAAGCCGTAAAGGAGCGTTTTCACGTCATCGTCTCGGGCCGGCTTCAGGTTTTGCAGATAAATGAAGAGACCGGACGGATGGTCACCATTTTCCTGCATGCCCCCGGCGACGCTTTCGATCTGCTTCAGCTCCTGACCGGCCAGCCCTGCGAAGGGGTATTCGAAGCGCGCGACGATCTGGATCTTCTAACCCTTCCGGTCAGTGAGGTCCGTGCGTGGATATCCCGGCATCCGGAATTCAACCGCAATCTTTTTCCCTATCTTGGCGAGCAGATACGCGGCCTGGCCCAGCTTGCCGGAGATCTCGCGCTGCACGATACCGAAACCCGGCTGGCCCACCTGATTATGCGCAATCTCGATGACCAGGACCCTCAACGCTACGACCTGAAGCTCATCAATGACCTATCGCACGAGGTGCTGGCGGAAATGATTGGCAGTGTTCGCGCGGTCGTCAATCGCCAATTGCAGCACTGGCGCAAACAGGGAATTATCAGCCTGGATCACGGGCACATACACATCAAGAAACTCGATGCGCTGCTGAGCCGGACCAGGCAGTATAAGTTGCCCCCGCCGGCGTAACGCGGGCGATGCATGTTAAGCGGTATGTGAGGGGGCAGGGTCATGCATAAATCAGGGAACGCCGTTTCGTTCTGGTCCGCGGTGTCCATGGGCATCGGCGCGATGGTCGGCGCCGGCATTTTTGCATTGCTTGGCCAGGCGGGGCTGATCGCCGGCAGCGCGGTCTGGCTGTCATTTATTGCCGGGGGCGTGATCGCCCTTCTGTCGGGCTATTCCATGGGCCGGCTGGGCGCGCGCTTTCCCTCAAGCGGCGGGCTTGTCGAATATCTGGTGCAGGGCTACGGCGAAAACATGTTCTCCGGGGGCATCAGCGTGATGATGTATATCGCGGCGCTGGTTTCAATTTCACTGGTCGCCCGGACATTCGGCACCTATGCCTATGAACTGCTTCCCTCCGGGTCGCCGCATATCTGGGTGGAGGTTTTTGCCGCCGGGATCGTGGCGGTTTTCATGCTGGTCAATCTGAATGGCCCGGGCAGCATGGCGCGAGTGGAAAACCTCGTGGTTCTTCTGAAAATGCTTGCGCTTGGCATATTCGCCATTGCCGGAATCGCCACCATGGATCCGGCAAGACTGTCCCCCGCAACTTACCCGCCGGCGCAGACGGTGCTGTTCTCGCTGGCCATCACCTTCTTCGCCTATGAAGGGTTTCGGATCATCACAAACGCGGCGGAAGACATGCCCGACCCCGCCAGGATTCTGCCGCGCGCCATGATGACCGCCATTGCCATTGTCATGGTGATCTATGTGGCCGTGGCCATAGCCGTCTTCGGCAATCTATCGGCGGCGGAGGCGGTGAAAGCGCAGGACTATGCGCTGGCGGAGGCCGCGCGCCCGGCTTTCGGCGCAACCGGATTTACCATTATGGCGCTGGCCGCCCTGCTGTCCACGTCGTCGGCGATCAATGCCAGCCTGTATGCGGTAACCAACATCACCTATCAGCTGGCCCGGCTCGGCGAACTGCCCGGCAAATTCGGGCAGCCAATCGCGCATTCCCGACAGGGGCTCATCATCTCTTCGGCCGCCATCATGGGAATGGCGGTGTTTTTCGATCTCTCCTCGATCGCCTCTATCGGCGCCGTTTCCATGCTGATGATTCATATGATCGTGCATATCGGACATTTGCGCCTGCTGGACAAAACCGGAGCTTCGCGGCTGATGGTGGCCGCGGCCATTGCCGCCAATCTCGGCGCAATCCTGCTGTCGGCCATCTATCTCGGCAACAACCGGCCCTCCATTCTGCTCTGGATAGCCGGGTTTTTCCTGACCGCTTTCATGTTCGAGAAGGCCTTGCGCGTCGTCACCGGACGGGTCGTCGTCAAACGCACGCCCCTTCGCGGCGCCTGAGACGCCGCCGCGCTTCCAGCTCATCAATAATTTTCAATCTGATACCCAGGTAGCAGCCTTTCGTCGGTTCCGGGCTCAAAAACGGGTCAGACAGAGGCGTTCACGCGCTGTCGTAAGGAAAACGTCCAACTCAAAGGAGATGCGACAATGCTTGATCTCAAATCACTCATTCCCTTTCACCACAAATCCCGGAAAGTCGCCAAACCGTCCGATGCTCCCCGCGAGCCGTTCCTCGCTTTTCGGCAGGAAATGGACCACCTGTTCGACAGCTTCTTCAATGGCAGCGCGCTCATCCCCCGGGAGAGTGCGTGGAGCGCCGCCATGCCGAAACTGGAGATTACCGACGGTGAGAAGGAGCTGACCATCGCCGCGGAACTTCCCGGCATGGAAGAAAAGGATGTCGACCTGAAAATCAGCGGCGACCTGCTCACAATTGAAGGAGAAAAAAGCGAGGAGAGCGAGAAAGAAGAAGGTGAGCGCACCTATAGCGAGCGCCATTACGGCTATTTCTCGCGCACCATCCGCCTGCCCTTCACCGTGACCGACCAGAAGGTCGACGCCAGATTCGATAAAGGCGTTCTGACCATCAAGCTGGAGAAACCGGCCGAGCAGCAGCAAGGCGTCAAACATGTGGAAATCAAGAGCGCCTGAACAGCGCGTTTGACGCACAAATCGCATTTCTCTTCCGCGCCGCCATCTGCCGGTTGCGGGTGGCGGCGCGGAATTGGCGGGAAAGGAGATGAAAAAATGTCGAGGATTTTTATGCGGCTCGCCGGCGTGTTCGCCATTTTGGTATTTCTCGCCGCTCCCCTTGGCGGGGGCGCCATCGCGCGCTCATTGCTGCTGGATGAAAGCCGCGGGGTTATGACCCTTGCCCCGGTTCTGGAAAAAGTCACGCCGGCGGTTGTCAATATCGCTGTCGAGAGTCACCGGGTTGCGCGCGAAAACCCGCTGATGCGCGACCCCTTCTTTCGTCATTTCTTTGACCTGGAAAAGCCCGAGCAGATACCGCGGCGCAAAACCATGGCGGCCGGCTCCGGCGTCATCGTTGACGCTGCAAAGGGCTATGTTCTCACCAACCATCATGTGGCCAACAATGCCGACGTCATCCGCATCACGCTGAAGGACGGCCGAACGTTCAAGGCCAGGCTGATCGGCTCCGATCCGGGGACGGATATCGCCCTTGTCCAGATCAAGGCGCGCGGCCTCGCACAGGTGCCGCTCGGCGATTCCGACACATTGAAAGTCGGCGACTTCGTACTCGCCATCGGCAATCCCTTCGGCCTCGGCCAGACCGTAACCTCGGGGATTGTCTCGGCGCTTGGCCGCAGCACGGTCGGGGCCGAGAAATACGAAGACTTCATTCAGACCGACGCCTCGATAAATCCGGGCAATTCGGGCGGTGCGCTGGTCAATTCCAAAGGCGAATTGATGGGCATCAACACAGCCATCATCGCTCCGGGAGGCGGCAATGTGGGCATTGGATTCGCCGTACCCGTCAACATGGCGCGCGCGGTGATGCGCCAGCTCATCAAATATGGCGAAGTGCGCCGCGGCAGAATCGGCATCGAGATACAAACGCTGACCAAAGACATCGCCGAAGCGCTCGGTCTGAAAACGACGAATGGCGCCGTAATCAACCGGGTCGTGAAAGGCGCCCCGGCGGATAAGGCCGGACTGAAAGCGGGAGACATCATTACCTCGATAAATGGCCGGCCGGTGTCCGACGCCGACGATGTGCGCAACCGCGTCGGGCTGATGGAACGCGGCGCGCGCATCGAGGTCGGAATCGTCCGCAACGGCGTTGCCAGAACCGTAACGGTCACAATCGGCAAGGTTCAGGAAACGGCGCGCGTGGATGGCCGCACCATCGCGCAGTTCGAGGGCGCGACGTTCTCCAACCTGCCGGCCGACCATCCGGCGCGGGGCAAGGTCAAGGGCGTGCTCGTCGAGCGCGTCGAGCGCGCCAGCCCCGCCGCGGCGCTCGGGTTGCGCGCCGGCGACATCATCACCGCTGTCAACCGGCAGCCGGTCTCGTCGGTCGGCGACCTCGAGCGGATCGCCAATGCGAGCAAGGACGGCGTGATCGCCCTCAATATCTGGCGCGACGGATCGGAACTGTTCGTGTTCGTCAGATAGGCCCCCTGATCTCCAGCTTCCCTCCCCCGGGAAGCTGGAGATCGCCATAGATGCAAACTGACATATGGAGAAAACCGGAAAACCGGACTTTCCAGCAAGAAGCGGCGAATGGATGAAAACTCAGATAAAGGTTTGCTGTATCGCTATTCTGGTCAGCAGGAGCCATGTAGCCGCTGCGCGGCATGCGTTGCGCCAGGGCCAGGCCGGCGGCCTTTCCCAATCGCTCCTGCGCAAGCCGGGTTGCGATGACCGGGGAGCGCGCATCTACCGTCTGCCGGTCGTGGGGGCGGTCATTGGCGAAGGGCCGATCGTCCGGTTTCTGGAGACCGGATGTCCCGATCAGAGCCACAAGCTCATCGACAGATCCTGCGTGCTTTTTGACGACATCGGCATTCCTGAAACACGTCATCCAATTTATCTGAACGCCCTGAAGGCGGGGCATGCCCTGATGATCCTGCAAGGCCCCGCGAGCGAGTTGAGGAAAGCATGCGAGATCCTCGAAGACATCTGCCTGGAAAAACCGGTTCTTTGCTTCAGCTGAGGCGGCCCGGGAAAACGCAATTGCGCCATTAGCCTGAGGAGACCTTTTGTAATGCCTTTTGTCACAAAACAAGCCGCGATCTCGATTCAATTCGACCCGGCATTCCTGAAACGGTTCCGCAAACTCAGCCTGATCGTCGGCGTCCTGCTGGTGATCGTGGGTCTCGCGGGCGCGGCAGTCCCCCAAATCATGTCGCTGGTTGTGGTCATCTTTCTCGGCTGGCTACTGATTTGCGCCGGAATCCTGAGCGCTTACCTGGTGTTTCTGAGCCGGGGCCGGTCCATGATCGCCTGGCTGAAACCGGTATTGCTGGCCCTGATCGGCACCTTGTTTCTGATGAATCCGGCGGCCGGTGTGGCCACGCTGGCGCTCCTGCTTTCGATCTATTTGCTGCTTGACGCATTTGGCGGCCTGGGTCTCGCCCACGATCTGTATCCGCACAGGGGATGGGGCTGGATGGCGGCAAATGGAGTCATGTCGCTTATTCTTGCGGCCATCCTCCTTTTCGGCTGGCCGGTGGAATCGCCGACCCTTGTCGGGATATTCCTCGGTCTCTCCCTGGCTTTCGACGGCCTCGCGCTGGTTTTGATCGGGTTGCTGTCAGCAAGCGATGAGCCGTCGCGATAAACGAGGCGCCGCCGGCGAGTATCTGATCCAAGGCAATAAACTGGAAGGGATGACACCGTGTTTCCAATCAGGACGACCGTCGCAACTCTTGAGATGATGAAGCTCTACCCGCAACCCACCAAGAGCATTCCCAGCGTGGAATATCTGCCAATCCCCCATCCCGCAACACCGGGCAAGAGCCCGAGCTGACAACGGAGGAAACAGGAGATGTTCAAGATACTTCCCGAAAGCAAGGGCGCGCTGCTGGCAATCCAGGCGAGTGGCGAACTGACTGTCGAGGATTATGAAAAAATCCTCGTTCCGAAGCTCAGGGCGTTGTTTGCGGAACATTCAAAACTGCGGATTCTGATCGAATTCGCCGATGACTTTTCATGCTGGGCCTCGCCCGGCGCCGCCTGGGACGACATGAAGATCGGTCTGCGCCATGGCGGCGATTTCGAGAAGATCGCGCTTGTCGGCGCGCCGGACTGGGTCGAATGGGGCATGAAATTCTACGGGCTGTTTGTCAGGGGAGAAATAAGAGCGTTTCCGGCAGGCGCCAGAGAGCAGGCTCTCGGCTGGCTCGCGCAGATGCCCGATCAAGGAAACTCAGGAGAAATGGAAAACGAAGGAAACCGAGATGACATCAAATGAGCATAAGCATGAAAACCCGGGAGACCCATACAAGGTTCGGGAAGTGGTCGCGGTTTTTGACAGTGCCGAGGAACTGGAAGACGCCGTCGAAAAGCTGCAGGAGAGCGGCGTCGCCCGGCCAGATGTTTCCCTGCTGGCCACGGATAAGGCGATCATGGACAAACTTGGCCGCCATTTCAGGAAGGTGAGCGAGCTTGAGGATAATCCGCTCACGCCACAGGCTGCGTTTGTCAGTTCAGCCGATATTGCCGAAGAGGAAGCTGTCCTTGTCGGCGTCCCGCTCTATATCGGGGCCGTGGCCGGGACGCTCGCGGTTGTCGCTTCGGGAGGTGCGCTGGGCTTTATTTTGGCGGCCGCCGCCGCTGGTGGCGCCGGCGGGGCGGCAATCGGCGCCCTGGCCGCCAGGGCGCTCGGCAAGCAGCATGCAAAAAACCTCGAGGAACAATTGAAGCGGGGCGGTCTGCTGCTTTGGGTCAGGGTGAGGGACAACACGCGCCAGGACGATATCGAAGCCATCCTTTCAGGCGCGGGCGGGCGGCATGTGCACGCTCATGACCTTGAACGCATGTGGGGGGAAAAGGATATCCCGCTGCATGATTTCAATCCCGATCCTCTTTTGGGAAAGGAGCAATGAGGAACAACGGCAGCTCCCTTCAGATGACCACTGCCGGTTCGCCTGAATCGGGAATGGCGTTCCATCGCCTTTTCTCCCGATGAGTAAACAGCCAACGGAAACGGAGAGTCTGTGATGACAAAGAAAATTCTGGTCGCCTTTGACGGGTCGGATCATGCCGATCGCACGCTGCGGCGGGCCGCCGAACTGGCAGTCGCGGAGAACGCGGAGATGATTATTCTTCATGCGGTCGTGCCGCATCATCTGTCGGATGAAGAGATCGCTTATGCCGAAGAAAGATGCGGCAACGAGTATCGCGAGCGCATGCGCCATGCCAGCAGGGTAAGGTTGCCATTGGAAGATATGGCTGAAGAACGGCCGGTTCGCCAATATATCGAGGCACGCGACATCTTCTATCGCGTCTTGGGCGAGGACATTCTTAAACGCGCGGAAACGCGCGCGAAAGAACTCGGGGTTCGGACCGTCAAAACCGAACTGGAGTTTGAGCACCCCGCGAAAGCAATATTGGACGCCGCCCGGCGGAAGGATGTGGATATGATCGTTATGGGAAGGAAAGGACATAACCGGATCGCGGAGTTCTTTCTCGGCAGCACCGCGCAACATGTCATTCAACATGCCGAACGCTCTGTCCTGATGGTTGCATGATCGTGCCCGACGAAGAAAATTTCATGTGATCGAGGGATCAGCTCCGTGTTTGCGGGGCCGCGAAGGCCTTTCCTTCGTCTGACCCGCCGCTTTTGCATAGGGTTCGGGAGGGCCGGTCTCCCGGTATCGTCTCGAGCGTAAATCAACGATGAAGTCGGAGGGCAGGCTGATGGGTTTGGGTAGTTTGAAAATCGGCATCGCGGTTCTTGCAACACTCGCTTTCCTGGGAGGCGGGGCTTACCTGCGCCTGGAGCGAATTGCGGAGCGCGAGGCAATCCCGCCACCGGTGCAGCATCCGTGGGCGCTTCATACGGTTAAAGTCAGGCAGGGCACGGTTACGGAAGGATTTCCGGTTCTGGCGACCCTGTCCTCCAGCGATGAGATCTCGATCAAGCCGCAAATCGGCGGCGTCATCCATAAGATCGGACCGCGCGAGGGAAAAAGGGTCGAAAAGGGGATGCTGCTCGCCCTTGTCGATACGGTTGAACTGAAGACGGAACTGGCGGCGCTCAGGGCTTCGCTCACGGCGGCGGCGGCCGAAGAAAAACTCCAGAGAATCCAACTGAAGCGGATAGAAAAACTGGTGCCATTGGGTTTTGCGACACCGGAAAAGCGCGACCAGCTCATCGCCGCGGTGGAAGTCGCCTCCGGGAAAAGAAAGCAGCTTTTGGCGCAGATCGCCGAAGTCGAAACGAGAATTGGCTATGGCGTGATCAGATCGCCCGTGAACGGCCAGGTTGTCGCGAGAAACCAGACGATCGGAGATCTCGCCAGTCCGGGTAAGGAGATTTACCGGATCAACGCCGCTTCCGGCGCCAAGGTCAAGATTGTCGTACCGCAGGAAATACTTGCCGGGCTTCATACCGGCTCCGATGTCGTCCTGACCTATGCCGGAAAATCGAAGACCGTCCGGTTAACCCGGCTGTACCCGGCGCTTGACGCATTATCAATGGGGACCGCCGAAGCTGATCTCGAGCATGCGCCCTTCTCCCTTCCGAGCGGCGCGCGCGTCGCGGCCCGGGTGATCACCAGGAGTTATCCGGAGGTGACCATCCTGCCGCTGTCGGCTGTGGCGCGATCCGCTGACGGCCGCCGCGGAACGGTCTTCAAGGTCGAGAATAGCGCCAGCGGCGATGTTGCGCGCCTAAAAAAGATTGCCGTTGACATTGAGGCGCGCGGTTTCGAGGGCCTTGCCGTGAAAGGAGACATCGCCCGCGGTGATGCCGTCGTCACCGCGCATGAAAGCGTATTGCTGCGCCTGCAAGACGCAGACCCCGTGCTGCCGGTCCCTGAGGAGCCCGGGGAGCAGGCAAAGCGGAAGGAGACATAGTTCATGGAACGGCTCCTGTCCTATCCCCATGCAATGATCGCCTTCTATATTCTCCTGGTCATTGCCGGCGTCCTTGGTTTTCAGAGCTTGCCCCTGAAGCTGTTCCCCGACACCAACAGGCCCATGGTGTCTGTCATCGTGCAATGGCCCGGCGCGGCGGCGTCGGATGTCGCCCGCGACGTCACGCACCCGATAGAAGTGCGCATGTCCGCCATCGACGGTGTTCGCAAGGTCACTTCGACCTCCCGCGATGAGGTATCCGCCGTCAAGGTCGAGTTTGAATACGGAATTGATATTGAAGACGCCGCAATGCGCGTGAATACGGAACTGCCCCGCGTGGCCGGCAGCCTGCCGGAAGGCATAAAAACACCCCTAATTCTGAAAATTACGGATGCCGCGCGTCCGGTCATGGTGCTGGCGGTCAGAGCGGCCGACGGTTACGATCTCAATCTCGGGCAGGTCCGGCGCATTGTGGAAAACCCTGTGCGCGATGCCTTCCTGCGAATTCCCTCTGTCGCGGAAGCGGAAGTTTTCGGCGGCGACAAACTCCAGGTTGAGGTCAAACTTGACCGCAACAAGCTCGAAGCCCATGGCGTCAGCATTGCCGCGGTGGCGGCGGCGCTCGTGGAAAGTAATCTTGCGGTGCCCGCCGGGCTCATTCACAGAGAATCGCAGCGCTTCCTGCTGACGGTCAAGCATCTTGCGGCTCTGCCCGCCGATATCGGGAATATCCTCGTTCCACTGAGAGGCGGCAGATATGTGAGGGTGCGTGATCTGGGGGAAGTTCAATGGAGCGCTTCCGATCCGACATCGCTTTATTTCGGGAACGGCCGGGAGGCGGTCGCGCTTTCGCTGCTGCGGTCGGAGGAGGGAAACACAAGCAGTGTCATCGGGAAGATCAACAAGGCTTTGCCGCGGCTGATCCAGGAATTTCCGATGCTCAATATTGAAGTGGCCGATACGCAGGAGCGATTGATCAATTTAACGGTCGGAACGATGCTTTCATCCCTGCGCGATGCCGTCATCATGACCCTCGTGGTCATTTTGCTGTTTCTGGGGAACTCGCGCGCCGCCTTCATTACTGCCCTGTCTATTCCTTTCACATATCTGATAACTTTCGCCGTCCTGAAGTTTATCGGCTATGAGCTGAATATGGTGACGCTTACGGCCGTCATTATCGCCGTTGGCCTGCTTGCTGACGATGCGATCGTCGTGATTGAAAATATCGAGCGGCGCATGCGCGAGACGGGCGAAACAGGGATAAAGGCCGCCGCCCGGGGCACCGGCGAGATACTTCTGGCCGACACGTCGGGAACCATAACGACAATCGCCGTCCTCGTGCCGATCATGTTTATCGGCGGTTTCGTTCAAACGGTGCTCAGACCGCTGACGGTAACCTTGTCGGTGGCGCTCGCCGCATCGCTTCTCGTGTCCGTCACCATCATCCCGCTATTGGTTCCCTGGCTTCTGAAACCGGGTCAAAGGGATCCGCTCGCTTTTATTCTCAGGCCGTTCGCCCGGTTTGCCGTGGATCCGCTGCGGCGTTTTTTCGTGGCGCTTCTGGAATGGGGGCTCCGATGGCCGGCAACGCTTCTTACATCTTTTGCCGTGCTGTTCGCCCTGGCCGTGCCGCAGATCCCCATACTCGGCCGTGAATTGATGCCCGTTATGGATACCGGCGTGAGTGAAATCAGATTTGAAGCCGCGCCCGATACCGATGTTCGCGAGATGAAGAAAATTGTCGGCGCGATTGAAGAGACAATACGCGCCGAAATCCCGAAAGAATGGATCATCAGTTCATCGACGGTCACCGGCGCGGAAGCCGGCGTCAAATCCTTCGGCGCCGAGCGCGTGTTTCAGCAGGGTATGGTCACCTTGAATCTTGTTGATCGCCACGAGCGGGAGCGGTCGATTTTCGAAATCGAGCAAAATCTGCGCGACAAGCTCCATGCAATCCCGAATCTCATTTCGGTGAATGTCTCGGAATTCGGCGCGAACGTGCTGAGCTCCATTCGCGGCACGGTGGATGTAATGATCACCGGGCCCGACCAGGGAATGCTTGACAGGCTTGCCGATGATGTCATGGCCCGGCTGAATACCGTCCGGGGGCTGACCGGTGTCGAGCGGTCCTGGCAGGGACACGCCTTGCGCGTAAATCTGAATGTCGATCCGGCCAAAGCAAGACTCTACGGCCTTACCGCGCAGGACATCGCCAGGCAGGTGGCCGCCCAGGTTGAGGGCGTGCCGGGGGGAGGCCTTCGTGTCCCGGGGGAAAACGCCGTACCCATCTGGGTGCGGCTCAAACAATCCCAGCGCTCGAGCGCGGAGGCCATCAGCGCGCTGCAGATCAAGGCTTCGAACGGCGCCAGTCTTCCGTTGGCGCTGCTCGCCCGCCCGCTCATATACTCAAGTGCGGCCGCGCAAACCCATGAGGCCCTGCTGCCGACCGTTGATGTGATCGGCTATCGCAGGAATATTGCCGTAACCCATCTGCACGAAAATGTCGTCAAGGCCCTTGAGGGTCTCGATCTTCCGCGCGGCTACGCGCTCAGCTTTGAAGGGGAGCAGAAACAGGCCGTCGAGTCCTTCACGCGGCTCAGGGCATCGCTTGGACTCGGTCTGGTCTTCCTTTTTGTCATGCTCGTCGTCACGTTCAGATCGTTCCTCGATCCTTTCGCGGTCATGGCGTCCCTTCCCCTGGCCGTGATCGGTGCTGTTTTCGCTATGCTGCTGGCGGGAAAACACGGCTCCATGCCCGCTTTCATGGGTTTGATCCTGTTGATGGGCATTGCCGTGAACAATGGCATTCTGCTGATCGACTTTACGAAACAGGCGCGCAAGGCGGGCAAATCACTGGAAGATGCTCTCATCCAGGCGGTGGAGTTGCGGACGCGTCCCATTCTGATGACGGCAGGAGCCTCTTCAGTCGGAATGGTTCCCATCGCATTTGAATGGGCGGTCGGCATCGAGCGTCTCTCTCCCCTGGCGGTCGTCGCCATTGGCGGGCTCATCGCCGGGACATTTCTGACGCTGGTCGCCGTGCCGGTTCTTTATTATCTGATTGAACGCGGCCGGGATTCCATCATGTCTTTTCGTATAACGCGGACATGATGGCAACAAGTCTTCGCCAGCGCCTTAGATCGCTTCATGTTTTGATGGAATCAAAACCGCGATCTTGGCTTTGTTTATGCGTATCATTTCTCCGATAACCGGTTCCCATCCCCGCCTTCGCGGGGACATGCTTATCGGTGATACGCCTTAGAACCACGAAATCGCCTGGCACAAAGATGCCTGGGAGGGAGACCTGTTAATCCGCAAGCGCCGTCGGCTGCGCCCTGTCACGGTCATGTGGCGACATAAACGGAACTGATTCAGGTCCCCTCATTCGCCATTCCTCTAACGTCACCATCCTCAGACCCAGCCGGCCATAATCCACCATGTAATATCCGCTTTGGTGCAGGCTGACCGCATCATGCAGGTTTGGATCAGCCAACAGGTCCTGCGCCATGACGCCGACATGGCGCGTTTCATCCCACAGGTACCGGAAACTATAGAGCCTGATGCCGTTCGAAAGCGTGGCGAGATGCGTCACGTCGCGCTTCAGACGGATATCGGAGAATTGCTGGAGCAGATTATTGATACCTTGCTGCAATTGCTGGTTTTGCTGATTCTGCGGCTGCCCCTGCGGCTGCTGTTGCTGCTGTTGCTGTTGCGGCTGAGCCTTTGGCTGGATGAACTGCTTCAGAATATCCTGCGCCTTCGGGTTGCGGCATTTGCCCTTCCGCCAGACCTTGCCGCCCGTACAGACGCATTGGCCATTCTGGTTGGCGGCACGCCCGCCGGTACAGGCGATCTGCTGCTGCAATTGCTGCTGTTGCCGGTTCTGGCCACTGCCTTGCGCAATACATTTCTTGCCGTTCCAGACTGTCTTGGACGGGCATTGGCATAAACCTGCAATATTGTTCACTGCACCGCCCGTGCAAACCTGCTTTTTCCCGCGGGTTTTTTGAGATGAGGGAATGCATCTGACGTTCGGGTTTGTTGCTTGTGAATCGGAAAATCCAAGATCACTGCATCTGTATTTTTTCATATCCTTGAACTGGACGCATTTGTTGCCAACCCTGGGCAGGTCACCGCAATCACACTGGCCCGATGTGGTTATTCGCATGAACGGATCGGGACACTTCTTGGACGTGGCGGACATGATCGGCGTCTGCGTCTTGTCACCGGGCAGGGCGCAACCCTGATTGCCTATACCGGTTCCTGCTTTCGTGATTTCGACAAGGCCGGACGGACAGCCGCAGGAACGGACACTTGTGCCGCCATCCTTGTTGATCATGCCGCGAACGCACGCGAATTCGCATCTGCCGCCCCTTCCTCTCACAAGGCCGTAACTACATCTGCATCGACCGTTAGAGCCCATGACTTCACGAAGCGGGCAAGCCGTTCCAGTCTGTTTCCCGGTAGTGATTGTCGTGTTCCGCCCGCCGCCTTTCCGCGGTTTCTTGCCGAAGGTGAACGGCGGTGCGGGATTGGTCTGCACGCAATTGGTTCCCACCCGGAACGTGCCGGAAGGACAGGCGATTCCAGCGCCGCCGCGTTTTGTCTCGAAGGCCGGGTCGTTCTCCTTGATGCACTGGCTGCCGACGCGCACGCTGTCGCCGGGGCAATCGTCCACGCCCGCGTAACAGCGGTTGTTGTACCAATAGGGCTTGGATGAGGGGCACAGGCACAGCTTGCGGGACTTGGAATAATAGCGCCCGCCAGTGCAGTTGCGCGTCTTGCGCGGCACGCAGGTCTTTCCGGTCCACACCGGAACGGCCGGCGGACACACGCATTTGCCCCCTTTGCGCAAACGCCCGTCAGCACAGTATTGCGCCTGCGGCTTTGGTGTGAGTGCAACTGGCGCGGCGATCACGGCCGATCCTGCACAGGCCTGATCGTTCGCCGGATTGGCATCGCCGGCACGCGGCGTCGTGAACAAGGCCAGTATCAACGGCAAATCAATTTCACCCGTTGCCTGCAAGCCATTCTGAGACTGGAATTGGCGGATCGCGTTGGCGGTCTTGCGGCCCGGCCGGCCGTCGGCCGGACCGGCGTTGAAGCCGCGCTGGTTGAGCGCCTGCTGGATATCGCGCACGCCGCTTGCCGTTGGTGTGCCGCCCCACGATATGCTGGCACATGCCGTCACCTGGCCTCCAGCTTTACGCGGCAGCGAAAAGGTCATCGGAACAAAGATCGACTGGCCGGGCGGGATGTTCGCTGTGAAATTCGAACAGACCGCGCCGCCGCCCATGCCCTGGCAGCTCCACGGAGCAATGCCGGACCCCTGGAGTGTCGCTCCGCCGGGCGTGACGGAATTGGCGATGACAAGCTGCCCCGTGAATGGCTGGCCACCCATATTGGTCGCTGTGACGGTTACGGAACAGCTCTGCCCGCCGCGGCAGGTCCCTTGCGATGTCATCGCGAGGGAAATATCAGCTGGCGCAGGTGGTGGAGATGGCAAGGCATTTGCCGTGCCCGAGGGAGGCGCGGGAAGAGGTGCCGCCCTATTCGTCCCGGCACCCAGCCGCTTCAGATAGGCGCGCGCGAGGTCAGCCCGGAAGCCTTTGGAAAAGTTATTCAGGAAGGCTTCCCAAGCCTCGATGGTGCCAAGCTCCTTGGCGGCCTCATAGGCTTCCTTCTCGGAAATACCGGCCCGGGCGGTCGGCGCCTGCGCAGCCGACACCGGTGACAGAGCTTTGGCATAGGACCGGCAGGCCTCGATGAATTTCTTTATCGCGCCATGCCCGTCCTTAAGTTTGAGCTTCGAGGCCGTATATCCCGGCACGAGATAATCGATGGACTCATTTTCCATCAGAGCTGCCCAGAGACGGTCGTCGTTCCTGACATCAAGACGCACGCCCGTGATGTTCCGCTCGGCGTTCGCGCCGTGGACTGACCCGCTGATGAAGTGATTGAAGCCACCCCCGGTGAAGCGCAGATTGACAGTTGCACCCTCGGAAAGATTGCCGATATCGGCCCCAAAAATAAGGCTGGCGGATGAAACGCCGGTGCCGCTCCTAGCTTCGCAGACGCCGCTCACCCGAGCTTTGCCGGTTTCGGGCGCGCCATAAGCCAGCCGCGCGGTCATGCGGCCCTTGTTGCCGGGATCGTTACCTTCGGAAAAGCTCCAAACCATGCCATCGGCGGCATAGGCAGGCGGAATAAAAAGAAGCATCAAAAGGGCGGAGAGAAACGCTGAAAACCGCAAAGCTTTATGAGCCCTAAAAGGCATCACTCTCCCCCCCCCCCCCAAGTCTTATCAGCTCACTGATAAAGCCGGATCAACTGTCCACAATGAAATAAACCTTGGCAAGTCAAAATTGGATGCAATGTCAGCTGTTGGCGCGAAGCGGATTCTCTAAGCGGCCTCGTCGCACGCCCCATATTGAGGAAAAGCAAAGCTTCCTCACAGCGATTTAACAATTCAACGAATTCCGCATGGAAACTGTACTAGGGTCTGTGGACATTTAGCGCAATGCGATGATGGTTGCGGCGATGGACCAGGTTGCTTCGTAGCTTGTGTCGGTTTTGTCGTATCTGGTGTTCACGCCTCTGAACTCCTTGATTTTGCTGAAA
>BDTT01000114.1 GCA_002897995.1 bacterium BMS3Bbin10
GTTCCTTGCCCGTGCCGGTCTCCCCGACAATGAGCACGTCGGCATCGGTTTGCGCCAGCATGGCAATCGTCTCGCGCAACGCCTGCATTCCCGGGGACAGTCCGATCAGGCGGCTTTCGAGTCCTTCTCCGGCGTCGAGCAGCCCCCGCAGCCGGCGGTTCTCCAGGACCAGACGCCGCTTGTCGAGCGCTTTGCGGACGGTCTTGATGAGCGCCTCGGGATCGGCCGGCTTTTCGATGAAATCATATACTCCCTCACGCATGGCGGACACGGCCATGGAAATCTCGCCATGTGCGGTGACGAGGATAACGGGAAGCTCGGGATCAATCTCGCGCACCTTGTCGAACAGCTCCAGTCCGTCCATGCGCGGCATCCTGATGTCGCTCACCAGCACCCCCGGCCACTGCTGCGAGACATGGGCCAGCGCACCTTCCGCGTCCGGCGACGCCGCCACCTCGAACCCCTCCAGCTCCAGCATCTGGCGATAGGCGTCGCGCACCTCGCTCTCGTCGTCGACGAGGATCACCGAGTTGGCTTTTGCCGGTTGAGGTCCGGTCATGCGGGCGCCATTTCAGCCGCGCGGGCGAGGGAAATGAGAAAGGTTGTTCCCTTTTTAGAATCGCTCCCCACTTTGATGGTGCCGCCCAGATCCTTGATGATGTTGTAGGAAATACTCAGGCCCAGCCCGAGACCCTCGCCGACATCCTTGGTCGTGAAGAAGGGATCGAACACCTGTTCCGCAATCGCCGCATCGATGCCCGGACCGGTATCGGCGATCTGGATCACCACATCGTCCCGGGTCTGCGTCGCGGCAATGGTCAGCGCGCGGCGCCGAACATTCCCCATGGCGTCGAGGGCGTTGCCGATAATGTTGAGCAGAACCTGCTCGAGCCGTATGGCGCCGCCCTTCACGAATATTTCGCCCCGGGGCAGCCGGTTGATGACGGTGACGCCCTCATCCTTAATCCGCGCCTGAAGAATATCGAGCGCTTCGGCCACCACGGCTCCCAGATCAACAATGCCGATCTGGCTGGAGGGTTTGCGGGCCAGGGTTTTCAGGTGATTGATCTTGCTCGCCATCCGCGCCGCCAGGCTGGAAATGCTCATCAGATTGTCCCGGGCGCCGGCTGGCCTGCGGCGCTCCAGCAAGACCCTTGCGCTGTGCGCGCGCGAGCGGATCGCCGCAAGGGGCTGGTTGAGTTCATGGGCGATACCGGCCGATAGCTGGCCCAGCGCCGCCAGCTTGCCGGCCTGAACGAGTTCGGCCTGGGTTTCGCTCAAGGTATCGCGGAACGTCCTCAGGGCATCGGCCATGTCGGCAATCTCATCGCTTCCGCCCGAGGGCACGTTGGCTTTCAGATCGCCGCGCGCGATCCGGCGCATGCTCGCATCGAGCGCGGTGATCCTGCCGACCAGGTTGCGGCCGACATACAGCCATACGACCAGAATGGAGATCACGATGCTTCCCACGGCCGCGGCGGCGAAGGTCAGTTTGGTGCGGTTGAGAAACTCCGCCGAGCGGGTGGCGGCGCCGCGGGCCTGAGCGTTGACCGCCTCGACATCGGCGGCGAGCTCGTCCTGAAGCGACTGGACCAGCTTGCGGTTCTCCGCCAGCAGCCCCTGGCCTTTCTTCATCAACTCAAGCTCATCGCGCCGCAGCTCGAACAGGGAGTTTTCGCCGCTGATATAACCCAGCAGCGAATTGTAGGATTGCCGGAGCGACAATGTGCCGGTTATGCGCTTCAGCGGCGCGAAGTCATCGGCAATCGGTTCGGCGATTTCCATGGCGAAGTGCCGGGTGTCCTGAAGCGCCTTGGCGTCGGTCATGTTTGCGGCGCGGGCAATGAGGCCGACGAGGAGGTTGCCGGCGGCCTTGATGCGCAACAGCGCTTCCTGGTGGGCAACCTCGGCCTTGAGATCGCCGCCGGGCTGGCGCCCGCCCGGCCCGGTCTTTTCAAGGCCCAGCCCGATATTGAAGCGGGCGTCGTCGATCATCGGGTCGACCTCGTCGAGCAAATCCGCATGCGCCCAGCGCAGGCGGTCGCTGAGTTCCCGGTTGCGGTCCGCAAACCAGAAGCGCTGGCGCACAACGGCGTCCAGTTCGCGCAGATTCGAAGCGACGGCATTCAGCAGCCTTGTCTTAAGCGCGTGCTCGCGCGCCTGCGCCTCGCCGGCGTAAATCCGCTCAACCAGCGCCTCCATCTTGCGAAGAATGCCGGCAAGCGCATCCCAGTCGCGCCGGCGCTCGCTCTCGCTGACGGCGGCAACCAGCGAGGGCGCCGTCGCGGTAATTGCGCCGCCTTTCGCCGCCAGTTCCGCGGCGAGCGAAACCGCGGTAATATCGTTGCGCGCGATCTGCTGGACGGAGTTGCCCAGCCGCTCATAGGCAATCCATGCGATCACGCTGGTGACGATCGTCACCGAGGCGATCACGCCGAAGGCGAAAAACATCCGCCCCCGGATGCCGAATTTCTGCGCTAAGTTCATTGGGCCCGGCTCATTGGGTTTGGCTCATCAGACTGCGCGCGGCCAGAGCGCTGCGAACTTCATCGCTGATCCGCCTGGCCTCGGCGTAGCGCGATTTCGCACTCGCTACCCACCCTGCCTCTAGCGCCGCCTGCCTCTGTGACACGGCGAAGCCCGGCTTCTTGCGGCTGAATTGCCGGGTGAAGGACGCCTGGCGCGACTCCTCCTTGCTGACCGGAACCTGCGTCAGCAGATCGCGGGCCTCGGCGATGCGCGCCCGCAATTCCGGGTCAGGCAAACCGGCGAGGACGGCTTCGGCTTCATGCAGCGAGGCCCAGGCGGCCTTGGCGGCTGTCAGGCGGTGGGTAATCAGAACATCGAACAGCACATTCACCAGATGATAGCGCTGGCGCGACAGGTTGCTGTCGAAGATCAGGCCCTTGGTCCTGATCGACCCGTTGAAGGGATTGGGAATGGCGGCGGGCGCGTCCCGGTAGACATCGGGGCGGACCGGCAGGCGGCTGATCTCCGGCTTGAACAGGATGCGCTGCCCTTCGGCTGACTTCAAAAAGCGGATAAAGGCGGCCGCCGCGGGCAGGTTCTGCGCGCCTTCGACAATCGCCACATTGGCCGGCAAAAGCACCGTTTCGGCCGGATAGGCGAAGCCGACGGGCTTGCCGGTCGCCATTGACGAAAAACCGAAAAAGTCGATGACCGGACCGGTGCCGAACCGCCCGACCCGGATGCCGTCGCGCACGCCGAAACTGCGCGCGGTGACCGTGGCCAGATTGCCGCTCATGCGCAACAAGAGGTTCCAGCCCTCGCGCCAGCCCTTGCTTTGCAGAATAATCTCGACGATCAGATGGGTCGTGCCGGACCGCGACGGCGCGGTGATCGCCAGATGCCCCGCATAGGCCGGTTTGGCGAGGTCGTCCCAGTTTGCGGGCGCCTTGAGATTGTAGCGCGCGAGATATTCGGTGTTCCACATCACGCCGTAACCCGAAACGGCAAAGCCCGTGTAATAACCGTCCGGGTCGTCGAGCGGGTAGCCGGCGACACGCTTGACCGGAGCGCTCCCGGCGCCCTCGCGTTTGCGCAGATGCCCCGACTGCTTGAGCATCTCAAAAGCGTCGGGCGCCGACGCCCAGACCAGATCCACCTGGGTTGAGGATTTGTCCTGGATATAGGAAATGGCGGCGGAGGTTTTCTTGTTGAGGATGTGAATGGTGAGATCGGGATGTTTCGCCTGAAACGCGCGCCTGTAGGGATCGAACAGCGCATCGGGAAACGAGGTCAGGATGATAAGCCGCCCCTTGAGCGGTGTCTCGGCGGCGGCGCTCATCAGAACCGCGAACAGGACAAGGATCGCGGCCGGAAACGCTCTTGAGAAAATTCGCAACTGCAACGCCAATGACATTTCCACTCAACTCACCGTCAACCGGACTCAACGCGCAACTTGCCGCCGGGCAATGATAGCTGTGTTTTATTTTTAGCACAGCAGAGATGCGCCGGGCCCCTTCCCGAAGCACTCTAATGAAAATTGCGCCCCCTGGGCAGCACCTGTTGCGGCGCGCGCGCTTCATCGCCCCGCGAGAGATCGGCAAGACTTGAGCTGAGATCGGCAAGCTCTTCGGCCACCACATGGATGACGCCCTGTTCGCGCTGCAAGCGCCCGCGCACGCCAAGCAGCCGGGCGGCCATGACAATGCGGCGGCGGCGCTCGAAAATCTTCGGCCAGATAATGATATTGGCGACGCCTGTTTCATCCTCGATGGTGGCGAAGATGACGCCGCTCGCGGTGCCGGGGCGCTGGCGCACCAGAACGATGCCCGCGACCTGCACAAGCTTGCCCACGGGCAGATGGGCAAGGGCGCGGGAGCGGACATAGCCTTGCCCCGCGAAGCGCGCGCGCAGCAATTGCAAAGGATGCGCCTTCAGGGACATGCGGATCGAGGCATAATCCTGAATTACATGCTCGCCGATTTTCATGTCCGGCAGATCGGCTTCGGGCTCTTTCCCAAGCGGGTCTGCATCTGCCACCTCGAACAGGGGGAGCCCTTTCAGACACTCCGCCGGCGTCTCCATTTCCTGATAGCGCGACACGGCCCACAGCGCCTGGCGGCGGTCGAGCCCGATTGACCGGAAAGCGTCGGCGTCGGCGAGACGTTTCAGGGCGCCGGCGGACAGCCCCGTGCGCCGGGCAAAATCATCGATGGATGTGAACGGGTGGCTGCGCGCGCACATAATTGCCTCCGCGTCGTCTTCCTTAAAACCCCTGATCTGGCGGAACCCCAGCCGCAGGGCGCGCATGGGGGTCCCCGCGCCGCTCTCCTTCGATGGCGTCTCAAGCGCGTAGTCCCATGCGGAGCAATTGATGTCGGCGGCGCGCACCTCGCCGCCATGGTCGCGAAAGTCGCGCACGATCTGCGCCGGGGCGTAAAAGCCCATGGGCTGGGAATTCAGCAGCGCGCAGGCGAACACGTCCGGGTGGTGACGCTTCATCCAGCTTGAGACATAAACCAGCAGGGCGAAACTCGCCGCATGGCTTTCGGGAAAGCCATATTCGCCGAACCCCTCGATCTGGCGGAAGCAGCGCTCGGCGAAATCCTTCTCATAGCCGCGCGCCGTCATGCCGTTCACCAGCTTGTCGCGGAATTCCTGAATGGCGCCGGTCTTGCGGAAGGTGGCCATGGCCCGGCGCAACTGGTCCGCTTGCGACGGCGTAAAGCCCGCCGCCACGATGGCGAGCTTCATGGCCTGCTCCTGAAACAGGGGAACCCCAAGGGTCTTCTCCAGAACCTCCCTCAATTCCTCTGTTGGATAATCGACCTTCTCCAGCCCCTGCCGGCGGCGCAGATAGGGGTGCACCATATCGCCCTGTATGGGCCCGGGGCGCACGATCGCCACCTCGATGACGAGGTCGTAGAAGCAGCGGGGGCGCAGGCGCGGCAGCATGGTCATCTGCGCCCGGCTTTCGATCTGGAACACACCGAGCGTGTCCGCCTTGCAGATCATGTCATAGGTGGGCTCATCTCCCTGCGGGATCGAGGCGAGATTATGGACGATGTTGTAATGCGCTTTGAGCAGATCGAAGCCTTTTCGGATACAGCTCAACATGCCGAGGGCGAGCACGTCGATCTTGAGCATTCCAAGGGCGCTGAGATCATCCTTGTCCCATTCGACATATGTGCGCTCCGCCATGGCCGCATTGGCGATGGGCATGATCTCGTCGAGGCGCGCGCGGGTAATGACGAAGCCGCCGGTATGCTGGCTGAGATGGCGGGGGAAGCCGATCAGCTCAAAGGTCAGCTCCAGCACGCGGGCCAGATTGACGTCACCCGGGTCGAGCCCGATCTCGCGCACATGATCCTCCTTCACGCCGCTGCGCGACCAGCCCCACACGGTGCCCGCCAGCGCGCCGATGGCGTCTTGCGACAGCCCCAGCGCACGCCCGACTTCGCGCACGGCGCTGCGGGCGCGGTAGGTGACGACGGTGGCGGCGATGCCGGCGCGGCCCCGGCCATATTTGCGATAGATATGCTGGATGACCTCCTCGCGCCGCTCATGCTCGAAATCGACATCGATGTCGGGGGGCTCATTACGCTCGGCCGACACGAAACGCTCGAACAGAAGATCGATTTCGGCGGTGTCGACCGAAGTGATGCCGAGGCAGTAGCACACGGCGGAATTGGCCGCCGACCCGCGCCCTTGGCACAGAATATCCTCGGAGCGGGCGAATTTCACGATGTCATGAACGGTGAGAAAATAGCGGGCGTAATCGAGTTCGCCGATGAGCTTCAGCTCATGGGCAACGGCGGATTTTATCTTTTCCGGAATGCCGTCCGGGTAGCGCGCGCGCGCGCCATCCCAGGTATGGGCGGCGAGGGCTTCATGCGGCGAGGCGTAGGGCGCGTAAGGCTCGTCGGGGTATTCGTAAGCCAGCTCATCGAGGGAAAAGCGGCACCGGGCGGCAATTTCAAGGGTCCGCGCCACCGCGTCTTCATAGCCCCTGTAGAGGCGCTGAATTTCGGGGGGCCCCTTGAGATGGCGTTCCGCATTGGCGCTAAGACGATAGCCCGCCTCGTTTATCCGGCATTTCTCGCGGATGCAGGTGAGCACATCCTGCAACCGCTTGCGCTCAGGCGCGTGATAGAGACAGTCGCCAACGCTCACCAGCGGCGCACTTGCCTGCTGCGAGAGTTCTGAAAGCCGCGCCAGGCGGCGCGCGTCGTGGCCGTCGAACAGCAGGGCCGCGCCGAGAAACACCGCGTGCGGAAAATGCGCTCCCAGCGCGGCGAGCGGTTCGGCAACGCTGTCCGGATCGCTCACCGGAGGAAGGACAATGAAAATCTGCTCCCCGCCATGGCCAATAACATCGTCCAGCCACAGATGGCACTCCCCCTTGGACGCGCGGCGGTTGCCGCGCGTCAGCAGCCGGCACAAGCGTCCATAGGCCGCCCGGTCCGTTGGCAGACAGACGATCTCATGGCCCTCGCGAAGCACCAGCCTTGCGCCGGGAATGAACTGGATGCCGAGCGTCTTTGCCGCTGTATGGCCGCGCACGATCCCGGCGAGGCTATTGCGGTCGGCGATGGCGATGGCTTTGAGCCCCAGCGCATGGGCCTCGCAGACCATCTCGCCGGGGTGGGAGGCACCGCGCAGAAAACTGAAATTGCTGGCCGTGGCCAGTTCCGCATAGGCACTCATGGGAACAGCCCATGCATGAACCACTGGCACGGGGCCTCCCGGCGCTCATTGAGGCCGAGGCGGAAGATCCAGAAGCGCGCGCCCTGCGGCGCTTCCACGCGGAAATAATCCCGCGTCCTGAAATCTCCGTCGGCATTCTCGCGCCACCATTCGGCGCTCACGCGCTCGGGCCCCTCGGCCCGCGCCACCTCATAGGTGACCTTGCGCCATTCGAAACGGTGCGGCGGATAGTCGGGCACCTCGGCGATGGCGCGAATGGCTTCGGGACGCGGCAGAAGCAGCAGGGGGCGCGGCGCAAGCGCGGGAGCGCGACCTTCCGGTTTCACCCCTGCCTCCGCGCGCGAGGCATAGGCCGCCCGCTCCGGAATATGGCTCTCGCGCAGATTAAGCCGGGCAACAGCGTTGCGCCCCAGCCGGGCGCGCAGCCGGTCGATCAGCGGATCGATATTCTCCTGCCCCGATGAATCATCTGCAATGTCGCCCTGCCTGTGTTCCAGCCGCTCGACGGCGCTGACCTGCAAGGAAAAGGCATCGGCGCCGAAATTGACATCAAACCGGTTTTCAAGAACCCGAAGGCGCTCCTGGAAAAGCCGCTTCACATGTTCGCCATCCGTGCCGAGGGCGGCGGTTTTCACTTCCACCGTAAAGACGCCCCCGGTGGCGCCATAAAGGGTGAGGAGAAAGCCGCGCGCGCCCTTGCCATGGGCCGCCAGGCAAGCCATCACCCTGGTTATCAGGATATCAGCCACCGCGTTGACATCGCTCAGCAGGCCGATGGGTTCAGGAAAGCGCAGCGAGGCCTGATAGTCCGGCTCGGGGGTCATGGGAGAGATGGGTTCCTTTTCCCGCCCGAGCGCCTGATTGAGCCGGCGCGTCACCTCCCTGCCAAAGCGCGAGCGAAAAGAGAGCGGCGCAATGTCATAGAGCTGGCCGATCCGCTTCAGCCCCAGCCGCTCAAGCTGACGGGCGACCGCCTCGCCAAGACGCAAAGCCGCCACGGGCAAACCCTCAAGAGATGTTTTCTGCGCACCCGCGGGAATGCAGCTCATGGCTTCGCGCCCGAAGCGCGCGAGCGCCCATGCCGCCCCGGGGGTATCGGCCATAGCGAGGCGGGCGCAAAGCCTAAGGCGCCCCAGGGCCGCATCCAGGGTTTCAAGAAACGCCGCCTCGCCGCCGAACAGATGAGTGGTGCCGGTGACATCCAGCCACAGCCCGTCCGGCGGGTCGGGAGACACCCATGGCGAAAACCGCCCGCACCAGCGCGCAAGGCGCTCCAGCCCCCGCGCTTCAGCGTCCGCGTCATGGGCAAGCGATTTCAGCTCCGGCGCCATGGCCCTGGCGTCGGCCAGCAGGAGGCCGGGAGCCAGCCCTTGCGCGCCCGCCGCCTCATTCACGGCAATGAGCCTGTCGCCTCCCTGCCCGCTATGCGTGAGAGCCAGCGGCCCCTCATGCGGCTCTGCGGCCATGGCGCTTCGCCCATTGGCCAGGCGGTCCGTGCGCCAGCGGGGAAGCCAGATGGAAACGACCCGACGCGTCATACTCGAACTCCCAACTCCGTGGTTTCAGAAAAACGCCCCGCTCAAGGCGCAGGCGAAAGCGCGGACTGCTCACAAGCGGCATTCGCGAACCGGCAAAAGACGCGGGCGCGCCGGGCAGGGCGGAGATGCGCCAGCGCGCGGCGGCCGCGCTCGCTCCACCGCGCCGCCAGTGACGGATCATGAAAAGCGGGATACCGGCCCTTTCCGCGCGCAGCTTCAAACGGCGCGAGATAGTAAAATCATAGAGCCGCTCCCAGGCCCCGAGAGACAGCACGATGGCGGCAATCCCCGGGCATGAGAGGCCCTGCTCCGCCACCCAGTAAACGTCCCTCTCGCGGGCCGCCCGCACGCAAAGCAGCCGATCAAGATCAACCCCCTGGCGCATGGCCCCCGGCGCATGGAGCGCGCCGGTTTCCTGACGTTCTCCCGAATGCGCGCAATACAGAACCGGCTTTGCCGTCTCCCGCTGCCCGAGGCCCGCGCAGGACAGGGCGAAGGCCAGGGCCGCCGCATGGTCTCCGCGCCCCTCACCAAGGCATTCATGAAATCCGCGCGTTAGAAAATGCCCGATTTCCCTCCCATCCGCGCCAGCCGGTTCAGAATATCCTCTCGCGAATTCGCAGGCCTTAAGCGCGCTAACCTCGCGCTTCGGGCTTTTCAGATTTTCCTTTTTGTTCCGTTTGCACGCCATGGCCGGTCCATAAAGTTCCTGTTTTGTTCTATTTTGAAAAACCCCCCGGAGTCAAGGCGGAGGAGAGCCATTGGACACTTCGCTGGAAGGAATTTTCCGGTGAGGAGAACAGACTGATGATAGTGGAGGCGCCGCCCGGTCTTTCCCCTATGCTGCGCCCGCCTTTTCAGGCTTGTAGCTTTCCCCCTCCACATAGCGCGTGGTCGCCAGATCCTCGCGAAAAACCCGATCGCGCAGGACCTGGCGGAGAAACGCCAGATTGGTCGATACGCCCTCGATCCCGACCTCACCCAGAGCGCCCAGCATCCGCTCGATTGCATCGCCGCGGGTTTTTCCGCGCGTGATGACCTTGGCGATCATCGGATCGTAATAAGGCGTGATGCGGTCGCCATTGCGAAGACCGGTATCGATGCGAAGATTGCCGTCTTCCCGGGGAAGATCAAAACGCGTCAGCTCACCGGGCGAAGGCAGAAAGTTCTTCTCCGGCCGCTCCGCATAAAGGCGGCATTCGATGGCGTGGCCGGAAGCTGAAATCTCGTTCTGTTCGGGCGGCGCGAAATTTCCCGATGCGAGGGCGATCTGGGCGGCCACCAGATCGGCCCCGGTAATCATCTCGCTCACCGCATGCTCGACCTGAATGCGCGTGTTCATCTCCAGGAAATAGAAGGCCCCGGATTCCCGGTCATAGATGAACTCGACGGTGCCGGCGCCGCGGTAATTTACATGCCGGACCAGCGCCATGGCGGCGGCGCATATGGCGCCGCGTATTTCAGCAGGAAGCTCAGGGGCCGGCGCTTCCTCGATGATCTTCTGGAAGCGGCGCTGCACTGAACAGTCGCGGTCGAGATAATGCACGCCCTTACCGTCGCCGAACCCGAACACCTGAACCTCGATATGCCGCGCCGCGGAGATGAAACGCTCCAGATAGACCGTGCCGTCCCCAAAGCTGCGCTTCGCCAGGTTCTGGGTGGTTTCCACCTGGGTTTGCAGGTCCTGCGCGCGCTCAACCAGACGCATGCCGATGCCGCCTCCGCCCGCCGCCGCCTTGACCAGAAGGGGATAACCGACGCTCTCCCCCGCCGCCGCCAGGGCGGCCGTATCGCCGGGCGAAAGCCGCGCGCTCCCCGGCAGCACCGGGATGCCGGCGGATTCGGCGATATCGCGGGCGCGCTCCTTGTCCCCCATGTCCTCGATGGTCTTCGGCCTTGGGCCGATCCAGGTGCGGCCCATACGCTCCACCGCTTCGGCAAAGCGGGCATTCTCCGCCAGAAAACCGTATCCCGGATGTAACGCGTCCGCGCCCGAGACGCGCAGCGCCGCGAGCACCGCATCCTGGTTCAGATAGCTCCCGGCCACCTGCGCCGGGCCGATCTCAAGGCTATGGCTGGCTTCGGCCACATGCAGCGCGTCCGCGTCGGCTTCCGAGTAAACCGCCACCGTTTTGAGGTTCATCGCGCGGCAGCTGCGGATGATCCGGCAGGCGATTTCGCCCCGGTTGGCGATGAAGACTTTGGCGATGCTCATGCCCGGCCCCTCAAGGCGCAACGCCGGCCCGGGCGCGGGGGCCAAGGCCGATCTTCAGGCGCTGTTCCGCCAGCGCGATATAGTCGCAAAGGAGGGGCCGCGTTTCGCGCGGATCGATGACCTCCTCCACGCCGAGAGCCTCGGCGGTGCGGAAGGGCGAGGTATAGGCGCGCAGCTCGTCCTCCAACTCCTTCTCCCGCGCTTTCGGGTCGTCGGCGGCCGCGATCTCGCGGCGAAACGCCGCCGCCACGCCGCCCTCGACGGGCAGCGAGCCCCATTCGCCGCTCGGCCAGGCGAGCTTCAGATCGATGTCGTTCTTGTTGCAGGTCGCCATGCCGGCCATGCCGTAGCATTTGCGGATGACCATGGTCAGCGTCGGCACCTTCAACTGCCCGGCCGTATAAACGACGCGCATGCCTTCGCGCAGCGTCCCCTCCTGTTCCGCCTTCAGCCCGACCATGAAGCCCGGCACATCAACGAGGAACACCAGCGGGATGTGGAAGGTGTCGCACAGCTCCATGAAGTGAATCTGCTTGCGCGCCGCATCGGCGTCCATGGCGCCGCCATAGATCATCGGATTGTTGGCGACAATCCCCACCGGACGGCCACCGAGACGCGCAAGCATGGTGATGACGGCGCGGCCATAGGCGGGCCGGATCTCGAATGCGGAGTCCCGGTCGACGACCAGCGAAATCAGCTTCTTCATGTCATAGGGGCGTGTGCGCCGTTCGGGCACGATGCCCAGCAGGGCCTCTTCACGGCGGTTCACCGGGTCTTCGGCCGGCAGCACCGGCGGCAGTTCCCAGACATTCTGCGGCATAAAGGCGAGGAAACGCCTGATCTGGGCGAAAGCCTCATCTTCGGTTTCCGCCACATTATGTATGGAGCCGGCCTTTTTTACGGCGACCTGCGGCCCGCCCAGCTCCTCCTTGGAGATGGTCTGCCCGAGGGAGCGTTTCACCACCGGCGGACCGGCCGCGAAGATCTGGCTGGTGCCTTCGACCATGACGGAAAAATGGGACAGGATGGCGCGCCCGGCCGGGCCGCCCGCCGCGGTGCCCAGAACGGCGGAGATCACCGGCACTTCGCCGAGCAGCCCAACGGAGCGCTCGAACCCGTCAACGCCGGGAAAGACGACAAACCCGCGCCGTTTCGCCGAGGTGACGGAACCGCCGGCGCCGTCGATGAGATTTATGAGCGGCATCTTGTAATGATGCGCAAGGTCCTCGATGTAACCGCCCTGCCCGCCCTTGCGGCGCTGGGCGCCAAAACTGGTGCCGCCACGCACGGTGAAATCCTCGCCGCCGATGGCCACCGGCCGCCCTTCGATGCGGGCCGTCCCGGCGACATAGGTGGCGGGGGTGAGCTTCTTCAGTTTCAGATCGTCATCATACTCTCCGGTACCGGCCAGCGTGCCGATCTCCCGGAAGCTGCCTTTATCGGTGACGCTCTCGATGCGCTCGCGCACGGTCAGCCGGCCGGCCCTGTGCTGGCGCGCAACGTTTTCCGGCCCGCCCATTTCAGCGGTGAAGGCGCGCCGCCGGGCGAGTTCATCGATCTGGTCGGCCCACAGACCCTTGCCGTCTTCTAGCTTTCGATCAGGCATAGGACCTGGTCCTCCTCCACAGAGTCCTCGGGCGCCACCTTCAATTCGCTCAAGGTGCCGGCAACCGGCGCCTCGACCGGGATTTCCATTTTCATGGATTCCAGGATCATGATCAGGTCACCTTCGGCGAGGGCGTCGCCGGCCGCCTTTTCGACCTTCCAGACCGAGCCGATGACCTCTGATGTAACTTCGGTCGTTGCCATGAATGTCTCTCCCCTTTTTTTAAAAATTCGCGCCCCTTCCATTGGCTTTCAGAAAGTCGTCGGCCAGGCCGCCATGCGATGCTCCCCAACGCCGCCGGAAGGGCGCATTTCATGAATTTCCAGCTGCTGGATCAGGTAGCGCCGGGTCTCGGCCGGCGCGATGACTGCCTGCACGGCGTAGATTTCCGCCAGGCCGTAGGCGGAACTGTCCTTCTCCATCGCCGCGCGAATCTCCTGCTTGCGCTCCTCCGGGACCTGCTGGTTCCAGGAAACGATTTCCGTGGCGTAATGCGCATCCATGAAGCTGACCTCGGCGGTCGGCCAGATGGCGACATCGTCCGAGTTGCGCCCGCCGCCCATATTCAGATAGGCCTGCCCATAGCTCTTGCGCATGATGACCGACAGCTTCGGCACCGTGCACATTTGCAGGGCCTGCATGAAATTTATGATTTTTCCCGGCGCTTTCTGCTTCTCGCCCTCGATGCCGATCACAAATCCCGGCGTATCGACGAGCAGAATGAGCGGGATGTTGAAGCTGTCGCACAGGACGGTAAACCGGGTGGCCTTCTCGCAACCGGCAACGTCCAGCGCGCCCGCCTTGCCCATGGGGTTCGAAGCGATAAAGCCGACGCTGCGGCCGCCCAGCCGGGCGAGACCCGTCACGGCCGTGCGCCCGAACCTTGGTTTGAATTCAAGGAAACTGTCCAGATCGGCCAGGCATCCGATAATCTTGCGCACGTCATAGGCGCGCTTGCGGCTCTCGGGAAGGATGTCGGGAATACGCTGCGCACCTTCATCGCTGCCGGCGGGTATGGACGCGCGCGGCGGCGGCTCGTTGCAATGGGACGGCATATAGCTGAGGAACCGCCTGATCTCGTCAAGCGCTTCTTCGTCGGTGTCGGCAACGCGGTCGATGAGACCGGAAATATCGCTATGCAGTTTCCACCCCCCCAGATCCTCCGCCTCCACCTTCTGGCCGATGGCGAAGGAAGCGAGACCCGGACTGGCCACCGCCAGAATGGCCCCCTTGCGCATGACCACGAAGTCGGCAAGGCAGGTGTACCAGGCCGAGGAGCCGTAGCATTGGCCGAGCACGGCCGAAGCCCAGGGGGTTTGGCGGGTGCGCACATATTGCTGCGGGTCATGGCCCAGATTGGTCCCCATGCCCTTCGCGCCCATATTGTCGGGCATCCGGGCGCCGGATGATTCACCGAAGAAGACGAGCGGAAACCCGCGCTCCGTGGCGACCCGTTTGACGTGACCTACCTTCTTCATATTGGTGGCGCTGGAGGATGCCCCCTTGACGGTGAAATCATTCGAAGCGATGGCCACCATGCGCCCGTCCACCTTGGCGAATCCGGCGACCTTGCCGTCGGCGGGGGTTTTGCCGCGGTCTTCGGGAACTATGGAGGACACCGCGAGCAGTCCGGTTTCCACCCAGCTCCCCGGATCGATGAAAGCCTCGATCCTGCTGCGCGCGTTCAGCACCCCTTGCGCCTCGCGCCGGGCCAGCCGCTCCGGCCCGCCCATGGCCCTGGCTTTGGCTTCGCGCGCCTTCAAATCCTTGAGCATGTCGTCGAAGCTCATGACCCCTCTCCGCCTACGGCGAGACCGGGACCGGCGACGACGCCGGCGCGCGCCAGCGTCTCTATTTCAGCCTCGGCGAGTTCGAGTTCGGTTTTCAGCACCTCCACCGTATCCTCGCCGATATCGCGCCCGGCCCAGCCGACGGCGCCCGGCGTCGCCGACAATTTGGGGACGATGCCGGTGACGGTGACCGGCCCCAGCACGCGGTCCTCGACCTCGACGAGCATGTCGCGGTGGCGGTAATGGGGGTCGGCGAAAATATCCTCAACCGTATAGATGGGCGCGGCGGGAACCTTTGCCTCTCTGAGCGCCGCCTCGACTTCCGCCAGATCCAGCGAGCGGGTCCATTTCCCGATAATGGCCTCGCAGGCCTCTTCATTCCCGGCCCGTTTCAAAGCGGTGACGAAACGCGGGTCCTTCGCCAGCGCGGGCTGCCCCATGGCCTCGGCCAGCCGGGCGAAAACCGGGTCGGAGGCCGCCGCCAGAACGATATGGCGATGATCGCGGGTCTCGAACAGGGAGTTCGGCACATTGCCGGGGAGCCGGGAGCCTGCCCGTCTGGCAACCTCTCCCAGCTGCTGGAAGGCGGGGATATGCGGCTCCATGAAACTGAAGGAGCCTTCATAGAGCGCCGAGTCGACAACCTGCCCGCGCCCGGTGCGGGTTCTCTCCAGCACGGCCATGACCGCGCCGAAGGCCCCATACAGCCCGGCGATATAGTCGGTCAGCGAGGTGGCGATGCGCGGCGGCGGCCGGTCCGGGTCTCCGGTAATCTCGCGCAATCCGCTGACGGCCTCGCAGACAACCCCATAACCGCCCCGGTCGCTGTAAGGGCCGTCCTGGCCGTAGCCGCTGATGCGAACCATGACGAGACCCGGATTGACCGCGCTCAATGTCTCATATCCAAGCCCCCACCGCTCCAGGGTGCCGGCGCGGAAGTTTTCGACGACGATATCCGCCGTTTCGCAAAGGCGGCGCACCAGCGCGCGTCCTTCTTCGGTGCGCAGATTGATGGAGACGGCGCGTTTGCCGCGCAGGATCGACGCCCCGTAGAGCGAGCGCCCGTTGCACTGGCGGCCCATGGAGCGCACCGCGTCCCCTTCGCCCTGCTCCACCTTGATGACATCGGCCCCGAAGTCCGCCAGCAGGCGCGCGCAGAAGGGGCCCGCGACCGTCGATCCCAGCTCAATGGCCCGCAGCCCCGACAAGGGGCCTTTGTTCCGCGCTTCAGATTGTTCCCCGGTCATCGTCATCCCCTACAGCAGATATTTCTGGTAATTCGTGAACCAGTCGCGGGCATCGCGGATATTGGCCCGTTTCAGCCGCTCGGCTTCTTCCGCCTGCCCGGCGCGCATGGCGGCCAGTATTCCCCGGTGCTGGCGTATGCCTTCCTGCGCCCGCCCCGGCACCAGGACGAGGCGCCGGATCAGCACCTGGGTGCGGTCGTAAAGACTGTCCAGGAGATTGCTCAGGACTTCGTTGTCGGCGGCCGCGATGCATTGGCGACGGAACTGGTAGTTGGCCTCCGCATAGGCATCGAAGTCGTTTCGGGCCAGCGTTTCGTCCATGGAGGGACCGAACAGCTCGATCAGAGCGTCCCAGGTTTCCGGCGGTGCTTTTTCCGTCGCCAGACGCACCATCTGCGCTTCCAGCACCTCGCGGACCTCGAACAGCTCCTTGACCTTGTCGGCTTCCAGCCGGGTCACGATGGCGCCCCGGTTGGGGATGCGTTCAATCAGGCCGCGCTCTTCGAGAATGCCGAAGGTTTCGCGGATACGGGCCCTGGAGACGCCGAACTCGTTGGCGAGGTCCTGCTCGCGAAGACGCGCGCCCGGCGGCAGCTCGTGACAAACGATGCGCCGCCGCAATTCGCCGAGCAGCCTTTCCGTTCCCGGATTGGCGCTGGCCAGCTCTATCACCGTGCTGCTTGATTTCCGCGCCGCCATGAGCGTCCCTCCCAATCGACAGGGACGCAGGGTGAATTGTGGCGGCAATATTGTCAACAATTTTGACAGCAATCTCTGATTTCAAACCTCTCCGCCAACTGGAGCATGATCCCGGCCGCCATGCGGAATCCTTGCGCGGCCTTCATGCCGCCCTTTTTCCGGCTCCGATATAGGTGATCGGTGTCCGTTATTGATGCAAATCAATGCGCTTTTGCTCCCTCGGGCGCAGGCTTCCCGGTAAAGGAGGGAAAAGGGCGGCGGGCGCATGAAATGTGAAGGAGCACGCTCATGACCATCGCACGCATCGTTTTCGCAGCGGGCTTGGCGCTGGCGCTCACCGGGCTGGCGCAGCCGGCCGAAGCCAGGCACCACACCAGCTTCCAGCTGCATACGCCGGGCTTCAGCCTGCATATCGGGAAATACCCGCGCTACTATTATCGGCCCTATTATTACGGGCCGTATTACAGCCCCTACTACTACCGGCCCTACACCTACAAGCGCCGCTATCGCCGTTACTACCGGGCCAGCCGCTGCGCGCGCTGGAGTCGGCGATGCGCCGCCAACTGGGGTTATCGCAACCCGGACTATTATGGCTGCATGCGCTATCACCGCTGCCGGTAATACCAGGTTGCGCTGACGGCCAGCGGTGTTTGAGGCAAAAAGGACCATTATCTCAATGGCTTGCCCATTCGGCTATGAGTCAAAGTCAGCGCAACCGCGTATAAGGAGGAGCTGGGGAGGCCGCAGCCGCGGCGTGATCCCGTTTCGCGTATCGGTCTAAGTCCGGTCCGCTCCGGGCTTGATCGCCAGCCGCGGGATGCGCGATTCTCTAACGGGTGTTTTCCGTGAATATGACGCCGCCCCGAACGCCGGACCACGGCCCGGGGAGGTTTCCGGCCTTATTTGACGCTCACACCTGCTTTATCGGCAAGGGTGTTTCGGTCCATACCGACCAGAGCGCAGGGGCATGGCGGGGCTTGCATAAAATGATTGAGGGGCCAGCGCAATGCTGCCCCCCTTTACCATAACCCGGTCATTTCCTTGAGCCAGTTGGAGACGCTGGTAGCATGGCCGGCATGATGCCCATGCCCCCCGCGTGGTTCATCTTTTGCCTTCAGGGGCCGGCTTTCCGCTGGCCTCTTTTTTTGTCGGCTGGTGAAAAGACGCGGACGCTCTCCGTTATCCGGCAAACAAATGCGAGCTATTGTTTTGTGAGAATCACAGTCGCCGTGCCTTTGGAGCTTTTTGCCTTAACTGTCTGGCGGTTACCACTCACACTTATGCCGACATCGCCTGCCGTGCCATATTGCTCGCTATACAAACGGCCCGAATAAAAACTTTTACTCAATTTCACGACTCGGCCCGACACCTGAAATGTGCCGTTGGAATGGGCGCATCTGACATAGAGGACAACAGTCCTGCCGGAACCCTTCTCGTAACGTATCCGGCAGCGGACTTTCTCAACCTGTCCGGAGGTCAGCTTCACGGACCCGCCGCCAGCCCAGGATCCCGCGATAGGTGTGGCTTTCGCAACAGCCACGCCCGCGAATGCACCAACTGTGATAGTGAGCAAACATGCAAATATATAGCGCATCATGATTCCCCCTTTTGACATCAATGGGAGGATTCGCGACGGATGGCAAATAACCGGTGGAATAGTGGCTATGAGGGCGCGGCGTCACCGAGAGCAAATCTGCCTGTCAGGCATTGTGCGATTTAGCCGGAACAGACCCCGCCGCGGAAGCCTTCAGTCGCCGGGGTGGAGGGGCAGTTCATCCCATTAGCTCAGACTATGCGAATCCAACACCGGGATCGCCCTGTGGCACCCGCATATATTCAGGCGGCCGGTTGACCGGTTGCGCAACGCCCAACCATGTTTTTCATCACACCGGCGGTAACTTCCCTGTTTGCGGACGGAGAAATCGGCAATACAGCACCGTGTCCCATGGTCTCTTATACCAGGTTGCGCTGACGGCCAGCGGTGCTTGAGGCAAAAAGGACCATTATCTCAATGGCCTGCCCATTCGGCTATGAGTCAAGGTCAGCGCAACCGCGTATTACTGAGCCGTATAGCCCCCATCGACCACGAGTTCACTGCCTGTTGCGAACTTCGACTCCTCGGATGCCAGATAAAGAACGGCGTAGGCGACATCGTCGGGCTCGCCCAGATGACCCAGCGGATGCAGGGCCTCAAGCGCTTTGCGCGCCTTGGCCACGTCGCCGTCTTCCGAAATCGCCTTCAGGAATCCCTCAACCATCTTGGTGTCTATAAATCCGGGGTGCACCGTGTTGATGCGGATATTGTATTTATTCTTGGCGCAATGCAGCGCCGCTGACCGGCTGAGCATGACGATCCCGCCCTTGCTGGCGTCATATGCAACCATGCGGCGGTCTCCGACGAGCCCTTCAATAGATGAAATATTGACGATTGATCCACCTCCGGTGGTCTTCATCGTCTCAATCGCTTTCTGAGTTCCCAGGAATGTTCCGTCCAGATTGACGCTCATCACCCAGCGCCAGTCTTCCAGAGTCGCCGCTTCGATATTCTTGCCCGCGCCTACGCCGGCATTGTTCACAAGAATATCCAGCTTGCCGAATTTCCCGGTAACGGCGGCAATGGCCTCCTCCCAGCTGTCTTCGCTGGACACATCGTGCTCAATGAAGATGGCTTCGCCTCCCGCGTCCCCGATTTTCTGCAAGACGACTTCCGAGCCATCGGCCTTGCGGTCCGAAATGGCCACTTTTGCGCCTTCCTTGGCCAGCATGACGGCTATCGCCGCGCCCAACCCCCGGCGTCCGCCGGTCACAAGGGCGACTTTACCTTTGACTCTGTCCATTGTTCCGATCCTTCCGTTTAACTTAGAGCACTTTCAGGAAAAGTGAGGGCGGTTTTCCGCCCGGAAAGTGCGTTAAAACAAAGACTTGGAGCACGCTTGGTGAACCGGAGTTCATCAAATCTGCTCTAGGAAATGGATTCCAGGGCCAGCGCGATTCCCTGCCCGCCACCGATGCAAAGCGTGACAATGCCGCGCTTGATGTTGTCCCGCTTCATCGAATGGAGCAGCCGTGTGGTCAGGATCGCGCCGGTCGCGCCAATCGGGTGACCGTGCGCGATGGCGCCCCCTTCGACATTGACGATGTCTTCCGGCAGCTCCAGTTCGCGCATCACGGCGAGCGCGATGGCCGCGAAGGCCTCGTTGATCTCGATCCGTTCGACATCGCCAATCGTCCAACCGGCTCGATCAAGCGCCTGATGAACGGCGGGTACAGGCCCCAAACCGAACATCCCGGGCTCCACGGCTCCAATCCCGTACGAAACGAGCCGCGCCATCGGTTCAAGCCCCCGTTTCCCGGCCCAGCCGGCCTCGGCAACGATCGTCGCCGACCCGGCGCTGTTGAGCCCGGGCGCGTTTCCGGCGGTGATCGTGCCCTCCTTGCGGAACACCGGTTTCAGTTTTGCGAGGGTCTCGGCCGTCGTGTCCGGACGGTTGTGCTCGTCCTTGGCAAAGGAGACCGGCCCTTTGCGGGTCTTAATCTCGACGGGCACGATTTCGCTTCTGAACCGGCCCGCGGCCTGGGCCTCGGCGAAGCGTTGCTGGGAGCGCAGAGCCCAGCGGTCCTGCTCCTCCCGCGCGATCTGGAACTTGGCGACGAGGTCTTCTGCGTGCCAGCCGGAGTGCTGGTTGGAAAAAGCGTCGTTCAGCCCGTCGCGAAGCATACTGTCGTAAATCTGGGCATCGCCCATGCGGTAGCCCCAGCGGCCCTTGCCCATGAGGTAGGGGGCCAGGTCCATGTTTTCCATGCCGCCGGCGACCGCGCAGTCCAGATTGCCCAACCAGACTTCCTGCGCCGCCGAAGCGATGGCCTGGGCGCCCGAGCCGCAGACGCGGTTCACCGTCATGGCCGGAGCCTCGACCGGGATGCCGCCGTTTATAGCGGCCTGCCGCGCCGGGTTCATCTTGTTGCCGGCCTGGACCACGTTGCCCATGACGACGGTGCCGACATCGGACCCTTGCAGTTCGGCCTGTTTTAGGCAGGCCCGCACAACGGTTGCGCCCAAATCAGGCGCCGAAATGTCCTTCAGGGTTCCACCGTAGGTGCCGATCGCGGTGCGGACCGGCGAACACAGGACTATTTGAAACTTTGCCATGGTCAAATCCAATCATTCTTGCTATCGAAATCTGCTTCACGCTCCATTTTCCCCCGCAAACTCGTCGGCCGCCTGCATCAAGGGCGTCATCCACATAAAGGCGGGACCGCCGTGCATGAGGACGGCCTGGAACCCGGCCTCGATGATCTCGTTCCTCGTCGCGCCCGCGCGCACGGCATTGCGGACGTGGAAGGCGATGCACCATTCGCATTGGGCCCCCACGGAAAGTGCCGTGTTGATCAACTCCTTCTCCTTTAAGGGCAAGGCCGCGCCACCTTCGGCCTCCTTTATGAATTCGAGGAACCCGGCCGTTTCGTTAGGAAACTCCTTTTGCAGCCGGCGGGTGAGATCTCCAACTTCCTTCAGCCGCTCTTTCATTGGCGTCATGTCCATTCTCCTATTGTCTCCCAACCGCTGTCCTGGTGGGGGGCTGCCGGCTTTCGAGCGCGCCATGGTCTTTCAAGACAGCAGTAGTATGCCGAGCGATCATCAGATCCTCGTCAGTCGGGATTACGAGTACCGAAACACGGCTTTCGGACGTGCTGATTCGCTCTCGCCCCTGTTCGTTTGCCGCGGAATCCAGCCGGATGCCGAGCCACCCGGCATCTTGGCATACGCGCTCGCGGACCGCGGACGCGTGCTCGCCGATTCCGCCCGTGAACACGAGGACGTCGAGCCCGCCAAGCGCACCGGCGAGCGAGCCGAGCTCGCGCCCGATGCGATAGGTGAACAGATCCACCGCTTCTTTCGCGGCGGCGGATTGACTGGCAAGAAGGTCGCGCATGTCGTCGCTGATCCCGGAGACGCCGAGCAACCCCGACCGATGGTACAGAAGGTCCGTGAGGGACTCGTAATCCATGCCCTTTTCCCGCATCAGAAAAAGGAGCACGCCGGGATCGAGCGTGCCGCAACGCCGCCCCATGGGCAGCCCGTCGAGTGCGGTGAAGCCCATGGTCGTGGCGACAGAGCGTCGCGCGCGCATGGCGCACATGCTGGCGCCATGTCCCAGATGGGCGACAACCACGCGGCCTTCGGCGGCGGCGCCCGCATAGTGGGGCAGGGCGCCGGCGATATATTCATAAGACAAGCCATGGAAGCCGTAGCGGCGCACGCCTTCATCGGTGAGTGCGCGCGGCAGCGCGAAGGTCGTCGCAAGAGACAAATTGGTCCGGTGAAAACCGGTGTCGAAACAGGCGACTTGCGGCAAGCCCGGCGCAGCCTCGGCGAGGCACCGTATAGCGGCGAGGTTGTGGGGTTGGTGTAGCGGTGCGAGGGGCACGAGCCGCTCCAGCTGCGCCAGTACGGTTTCGTCGATCAAGACCGGTGCGCTGAAGTCCGTACCGCCATGAACCACGCGGTGCCCGACGGCTATAAGCGAACGGCCGGCCAAGTGGTCGTCGATCCATTCCAGCAGCAGGTGAAGGAGTATCTTGTGATCCGAGCCGGCCGGCAGTTCCCTTCTTGCGGCAACGTTGCCGTTTGCTTCGCGAATGGCGAGTCGCGGAGCGTCGCCGATGCCTTCGATCTCGCCCCTGGCGATGGCCGCAAGGCTGGTGGCGTCGTCGGATCGCCAGGCATAAAGCGCGAACTTGATGCTCGAGGAACCGGCATTGAGGGCGAGGATCGCGTCGGTCATGGTCCGCGCCTTTGGCTGTGGCGTTCGATGAGTGCTGCGACCGCGCTCGAGGCCAACCGGCTTTGTATGCTGTCGGCGCGGCTGGTCAGGATGATCGGCACCCGCGCGCCGACCACGACGCCGGCGGCATCGGCGTCGGCAAGGTATTCGAGCTGCTTGGCCAGTATGTTGCCCGCTTCGACATCCGGGACAACCAGGATGTCGGCGCGGCCGGCCACCGGCGACTCGATTCCCTTCGCCCGCGCGGCGTCTTCGGACACGGCATTGTCGAATGCGAGCGGGCCGTCGACGATGCCTCCGGTGATCTGTTTGCGGTCGGCCATCTTACAAATGGCCGCGGCGTCGACGGTCGATGGAATCTTCGATGTGACGACCTCGACCGCGGAAAGGACCGCGACCCTTGGCAGGTCGATGTCCAGCGCGTGCGCCATGTCGATGGCGTTTTGAACGATATCTCGCTTGTCCTCAAGATTTGGAGCGATATTGATGGCGCTGTCGGTAACGAAGAGCGGCCGGTCATAGGTGGGCACGTCCAACAAAAAAACGTGACTCATGCGGCGCTCCGTGCGCAAACCGCTATTGCTGTGGACGATCGGGAGCATGAACTCGTCTGTATGCAGGCTGCCCTTCATCAACGCGCGCACCTCACCTTTTTGCGCCATGGCAACCGCTTTCGCCGCCGCCGCATCGGAATGCGGGGTCGGGACCAGGCGATAGGGCGAAAGGTCGAGGCTCGCTTTCTCCGCGACGGCACGGATCTTGTGTTCGGGCCCGATAAGGACGGGTATGATGAGATTTGCCTGTGCCGCTGCTATGGCGCCGCCGAGCGAGTTCGCATCGACCGGATGGACGACAGCGGTGACGATGGGCTCTGAGGCTTCGGCCTTCGCGATCATATGGCGGAACTTTGCGCCGTGCTCTTCTTTTTTGAACTCCGGAAGCGTGACCCGCGGCCGCTTGATTTTTTCGGTCGGGGCGATCACGAGGGCGGTGCCATCGATCACGATCTTCCCGTTCTGATTTGCGCATTTACAGTCGAATGTGATGTGGTGCCGCTCTTCGTCCATGTCGCGTGCCGTGACAGTGACGGTTACGGTATCGCCCAGTAAGATGGGTCCCAGAAATCGTAAACTCTGGTCGAGATAGATCGTGCCCGGGCCAGGCAATTCGGTGCCGAGCACTGTGGAAATCAGGGCGCCGCCCCACATGCCATGGGCGATGACCTTATGGAACATGTCGCTTTTCGCGAATTCGGGATCCACGTGGGCCGGGTTGACGTCGCCCGACATGACCGCGAAGAGGTCGATATCGCGCCGGGTCAGCTTTCGCGTCAGGCCGGCGGAATCGCCGACCCTGATTTCATCGAAGGTTCGGTTCTCGATGTAATCGGTGCCGAGGTTCATGGTCGTACTCCATCATGCTCTAGGCGCCCTGCTTCTCGGGCTATTCCTGCAGCACGTAAGTGCCTGGGGCATCGCATAGCGGCGCGAGCCCGGCCTTGGCATCGCCCATATTCGGAGGTTTGACCCGATCGCCCGAATGCTCGGCCAGCCAGGCCTGCCAGGTTGGCCACCACGAACCGCCGCGCTCCTTGGTCATGGCGAACCACTCATCGGGCGCCAGGTAGGTGTCGCCCTCATGTTTGGTGGCGATGCGGTGGTGCCGGTGCGGATGGCCCGGTTCGCTGATGATCCCGGCATTGTGGCCACCGCTGGTCAAAAGGAAGGTTACGTCCGTGTCAGTGAGGAAATTGATCTTGAACACGGATTTCCACGGCGCGACATGGTCCTTCTCGGCGCCAACCGCAAAAATTGGCACGCGGATGTCGGTCAAAGCCACGGGCCTGTCCCCAACATAGTATCGCGCCTCGGCGAGATCGTTATCGAGAAACAGCCTTCGCAGATATTCTGAATGCATCCGATAGGGCAGGCGCGTGGCGTCCGCGTTCCAGGCCATGAGATCGATCATCGGCCGGCGCTCGCCCATCAGATAGTCGTGCACCATCCGCGACCAGATCAGATCGTTCGAGCGCAACAACTGGAAGGCCCCGGCCATCTGCCTGGTATCAAGATAACCCCGGTCCCACATCAGGTCTTCCAGATAGGCAACCTGGCTCTGGTCGATGAACAGCATCAACTCGCCTGCCTCGGTGAAGTCCGTCTGTGCGGCGAAAAGAGTCATCGATTTCAGCCAGTCCTTGCAGTTCCGCCCCAGCGCCGCCGCCGCGATGGAAAGCAGGGTGCCGCCAATGCAATAGCCGACCGCATGAACCGGTTGCTCCGGTACAATTGCGCGCACGGCCTCCAGCGCCTGCATGACACCGTGCTCGATATAGTCGTCCATGCCGAGATCGCGGTCCTCCTCGGTCGGGTTCTTCCAGGAAATCATGAAGACCGTGTGGCCCTGGTCGACCAGATATTTGACCATGGAGTTATTGGGCGATAGGTCCAGGATGTAGTACTTCATGATCCAGGCGGGGACGATCAGGATCGGCTCGGGATGAACCGTCTTGGTCGTCGGCGTGTACTGAATCAATTCGATCAAGCGGTTACGGTAAACCACTTTACCGGGGGTGATCGCGACCTCCTTGCCGACCCGGAAGTTCTCCACGCCCACAGGCGGCTTTTGAAGTATGGCCCGTTCCCCATCCTCCACGAAGTTCTGGAAACCGCGCACGAGGTTCATGCCGCCGCTATCCAGGGTCGCTTTGAGGACTATGGGGTTGGTCGCCAGAAAGTTTGTGGGCGAAAAGATATCCAGGAACTGGCGCGCGGAGAATGCGACGACATCTTCATGGTGCTTGGAAACGCCGTGAACCCCGACCGTGGCGTTGTGCCACCACTGTTGCAGGAACAAGAACGCCTGATAGTAGAGGGAAAAAGGTGGTTGCCGCCAATCCGCTGCGCTGAAACGGCGGTCTTGCGGCAGTGGTTCGATGCAGACGCACTCATCTTTGCAGGCGCACTTTTCCCTGTTCGAAGCAAGGCGTTCAAGGTAAGCACCGAATTTCACGCTCTTGCGGAAAGCTTTGTTGACCAGTTCGGCCTGCTTGCCGGGCGAGTTCGCAAGATGTACCGCCCAGTCCAGGTAGGCCAGCATCGCGGAAGGGGGGGAAAGACCAGCCGTCAGCCGCGCTTCGTTGGCGTGCAAAAAGCGATCGATGGGATATACATGGCGTGTTCGCGTGGGCAATTCGCGCATGATTGTTCTCCGAGACCTGACTAGCCTCTCTGGACCACGGGCGGAGAATTTTGGCCAGGATCCGTTGAACTGAAGACCTGACCGTTATAATCCTCCGGTAAAGGGGCTCGCTGGTGCGGCCGTCTTTGATAATCCATGTAGGCATGCAAATGATGCAATGCAATATACCCGCTCTTGATTCCAAGAATTTCCCTTTTTCTTCGACTTATTTTGCGGTTGCGCCGCAGCATAAGCCTGATCTCATCGACCAGGTCCGCCGTGGGAGTGCAACCAGGTCTGTACCCGTCCGATGTGGCGCGCAACGCGCGGGTTCCGGTGACGGATCAGGCGGTAGACATAAATTTTCACTACATTGTTGATCAGGAACCAGATAAGCGCGTAGCCCCACACGGCCAAAGCGTATTTCCAGCCGATAGGCGTGACATACCAGCCATAGACCGCGGCTAGCGTGCCCAGAACCTGAGTGCTTTCCGTGGTGACGATCAGCCTCCAGTTGGGCCAGGGGCGATGCCAGAAAGCGCCTGTGTTGCGCGTCAGGTAGATCGTGAGATGACCGGCCACCAGAAGCTTCAGGAAAATCAGGGTTTGGATCGCATCGCGGGAAAGGAACAGATACTTCTCGGCGATCCAGAACAGCCCGAACGTGGAGATGACCCCAAGAATGCCCAGAACGATGCTGAGAGTCAGAACCCGGTGCATATCCCAGCGCACCGGCCGCTCGGCGACCGGGGCGTTGTCGTAGGCGATCATCATGATTGGAAAGTCATTGAGGATCGCCAGCAGTACAATCATGATTGCGGTGACGGGGTAGAAATTGAAGACCAGGATCGAAAGGGTCATGAACAGCAATACGCGGATTGTCTCGGCGATCCGGAAGACCGCGTAGCTGGTCATGCGTTCGAATATCTTTCGCGCCTCTTCTATGGCGCGGGCGATGACGGACAGACCGGATTCGGTTAAAATCAGATCAGCGGCGGCGCGCGCGGCGTCGGTGGCCCCGCTCACGGCAATGCCCATGTCCGCCTGCTTGAGGGCGGGTGCGTCGTTGACGCCGTCGCCAGTCATGCCCACGATATGGCCGCGGGACTGCAACTCCTTGACGATTCTGAACTTGTGCTCGGGAAAGACCTCGGCGAAGCCTTCTGCCTGCTCGATACGTTCACCGTCGAGGTGGCGCCCGGCGGAGTCGAAAATCTCTCCGGCGGGAATGATGTTGGTCCCCAGGTGGAGCTTGCGGGCGATCTCGCGTGCGATGGCCGTGTTGTCACCGGTCACCATCCTGACATCCAGACCCATGCTCTTGGCCTGCTCGATGGTCTGTACGGAATCGTCCCGAGGCGGGTCGAAAAGCGGCAGAAGTCCCAGGAACCGCCACTCTCCGTCGATATTTTTTCGTGCGACCCCGAGTGTGCGGTAGCCCTTCTCGGCCAGCGCCGTGACCTTGCTTTGGATCCCGCGCCGCGTGACATCGTCGGGGGAGGCAAGCTCGAGGATCACCTGCGGTGCTCCCTTGGCGACGCGAAACCCCTTGCCGCCGAACTCGATCTCCGCCTCGGCGCGTTTCCGGACGGGATCAAAGGGCTCGAAGCGAACCGTTTTGTAGCCCTTCAGCTTGTCGCGGTCACCAAGCGCACTGAGCACGGCGGCGTCGATCGGGTCGTCTTCCGCCTCGGGATTCGATGCCAATGCGGCACATAGGAGGAGTTCGTCCGTATCCTTCGCCGCCACCACCGCCGGATCGCCGGCGACGAGTTCGTTCTTGGTTAGCGTTCCGGTCTTGTCCGAGCACAGCACGTCCATGCCCGCCATTTCCTCGATCGACACCAATCGCGAGACGATGGCCTTCATGCGCGCCAATTTGACCGCGCCGACGGCCATGGTGACCGAAAGCACGGCGGGAAGGGCGACGGGGATCGCCGCCACGGTCAGGATCAGGGCAAACAGGATGGTTTCTACAAACGGATCCTGACGGAACAGCGCCACCATCAGGATCAGGGCAACCAGCCCCAGGGTGATGAGAATGAGGAAATTGCCGATCCTGAGCACAGCCTGCTGGAAATGGGACGTGGCGCCCGCGCTCTCCACCAGCTTGGCCGTGCGGCCGAAATAGGTTTGTGCGCCGGTCGCCGTCACCACGGCCTTCATCTCCCCCATCTTTGCGACGGAGCTCGAATAGGCTGTATCGCCGACGGCTTTGTCGACCGGCAATGACTCGCCGGTCAGGGCGGATTGATCGACGCTCAGATACTCGCCCTCGACGAGCCTGACATCCGCGGGAATGATATTGCCCAGACGCAGCAGGATGACGTCGCCAGGCACGACATCGTGCGCCGTGATGCTGCGCCAGGCGCCGTCGCGCAAGACCCTGGCCTTCAGCGCCAGGGTTTTCTTCAGCGCCGCAATCGCGTTGTCGGCCTTGAATTCCTCCCAGAATCCGACCCCTGCGTTAATCAGGAGCATGATTGAGATGATGGCGAAGTCCTCCCAGTGCTGAGCGATAGCCGAGAGCGCCGCGGCGACTTCGATCATCCAGGGGATCGGACCCCAGAAGAAAGACAGGAACCTTATGTATGGGCGGGTGTGTTTTTCTTCGATGGCGTTCGGGCCATATGCCGCCAAGCGGCGTGCGGCCTCTGCTTGGCTGAGGCCGGTTTCCAGGTTGGTTCCGAGCTGGCCGGAGATTCCGTCCACCTTGTGAGGCTCGGCCGGGTTGGTTTGGTTCAATGTGAGTTCCTCCGCAAATCGCCGATATCTGGACGGCTCTCCCACACGTATCGGGGGCCGCCTCTTAAGCTGGGCGCGATATCTCCAGTGGTGTGGCGACCCTCCGAAATGGCCGCCGCCCTTCCTGCCCCGGCCGCGCCAGGCTATTGATGCCTTTCGCCCCTTGCCGAGAGCGCCCGAGAATCGGTTTGAAGCCGCTCTTTTGCGAAGCGCACCATCTCCTGGTTCAAAGCCGCGGCACTCTCGATCAATGCCTGACTGGCCTGCGCATGGGCCGAGAACACATTGCCGTTAAATGCGGTCATCTAGAACTCCGGGAACAGGAGGCTAGCCTCGTTTGCTTGGGCGGTTTTGTCAGTTGCTTTGCTCATCAGTCTTTCCTTTCTTGATGAAAGATTGTTACTCTGAGAGTTGGGAACCAACATGCCGACACGCAAGTCCCGTTCTTGGTCCAAAGTGGCCGCCCTCAGAAAACCGCTACTCGCGCTACCGGAAGGAGGCAGCGACCCTCAACCGTCTGCGCCGACCTCGTTTCGCCCAATAGACCCGGTGCAGTCGATCTGCAGATACAGCCGCGGCGACTGTATAAAATTTTGGCGGGGGACAATGGTCCGAATTCAAACCAGTCCATCGCCGACGCCAATAGCGGTTTGCCGGAATGCGCCAATTCTTCCGCCGCATGCCACTTGAAAATCAGCCGCGAACCGTATCTGCGAAAATAGCGAATGAGATATTTGCAGTACTCGGGTACAGATTGCCGGACCTCAGCGTCTCTCAGGGTCGGCTGATCAGCGCGGCAGCCCCGTAAGGCCCGGAAATGCCGGCAAGAAATTCAATGCCTGGAATGGCTCTGTATCCAGTGATCTCAATGTATTAACTGGCTGGCGGAGAGAGAGGGATTCGAACCCTCGAGACGGTTACCCGCCTACACGCTTTCCAAGCGTGCGCCTTCAGCCACTCGGCCACCTCTCCTAACCATTTGCACTTCGCAAGAAACCTTCCCCATGACTGCAGATAAGCGCATGCCCCTGCAAAAAACTGCATATGGCGAACGCCATATGCAGGGGCGCCTTCAGCCACCCGGCCATCTCTTCGGGTGCTGCTCAAACAGATTCTGCCTGGCCCCGCTGGCGAAACGAATTATACCATGCACCGGTGGCGCGCAAGCATCTGCAATGGCGCTTTCATCGTACATTATTTGAATAGGCGGGTCCGAATACCTATTTCCCTGCCAGACGAACTGTTCAACCTATTTGCGGGACGGAGAAAAAACCGATGATGATGTTACGCGTCCTGGGAGTATGGTCGCTTCTCCTCGCCATGGTCGTCCTGACGATCGACGGGACCAAATCCCTCGCCTCCAGCGAAGGGCAATGGATTGCGACGCCGCTTGGCGAGCACTGGTTCAAGCTCGATGCCGCCAGCCTGAACGCGGCGCAGGCGGCCATCGAACGCTATGTGAGCCCGACATTGTGGGATCCGGTCATCGTGTCGTTTCTACAGGTGCCGAGCTGGATCATCTTCGGCGTGCTTGGCCTGGCCCTGTACTGGTGCGGGCGCAAACGCCGCCGCATCAATGTGTATGACAATTAGGGCGGTTTCGATGGAAACCGAAGGGCCCGGCCACCCGCTCCCCCTTGCCCAACCACCCCGCAATGGTACCCTTGGGGTGGTTGGGCAAGGGGGAGCGGGTGGCCGGGCGACTCTAACCAAACTAGACCCGCCCTGGCGCGGGTTCGGGCCGCAGGAGGGCCTTCATGTTTTTCCGCAAGCCCATTGAAATGCCGGCCGCCGCCACCGCATTGCCCGGACGCGATGAGCCACTGGCCACGGCGAAGACGCATTTCGTATCCGGACACGCACTCAAAGGGCCCTATCGGGAGGAAACCCGTAAGGCGATGTTCGGAATGGGCTGTTTCTGGGGCGCGGAGAAACTGTTCTGGCAACTGGACGGCGTTCACGTAACGGGCGTGGGCTATGCGGCCGGCTTTACGCCCAACGCCACTTACGAAGAGGTCTGTTCGGGACAGACCGGCCATAATGAAGTGGTGCTGGTGGTCTTCGACCCGGCGCGCGTCTCCTATGGAGACCTGCTCAAAACCTTCTGGGAGGGGCATGACCCGACCCAGGGCATGCGCCAGGGAAACGACGCCGGCACCCAGTACCGCTCCGGCATCTATGTTTATGGCAAAGCCCAGCGCGCGCAGGCGCAAGACTCAAAACACGCCTATGCGGCCTTGCTCAAGGCGCGTGGATACGGCCCCGTGACCACCGAAATTCTGGATGCGCCGGAATTCTATTTCGCGGAAGACTGTCACCAGCAATATCTGGCGAAAAATCCGAGCGGCTATTGCGGCCTCGGCGGCACGGGCGTTGCGGCGGGGGCTTAAACCAGATCGATGGCGTAGCGTTTCAGATCCTCGATCGACACAACTTCCAGCGTCGCCTCATGGGTGGCGCGCAGGACGACGCGCGGCGCCATGTCCGCCTGCAAAGCTTCCTTCCAGCGTTCCGCGCACAGGCACCAGCGGTCGCCCGGATTGAGCCCCGGAAAGCCGAATTCGGGCAGCGGCGTCGACAGATCATTGCCGCGTATCTTGGAAAAGCTCAAGAATTCCGCCGTCATCTCGACGCACACCGTATGAAGCCCAACATCGTCCTCGCCGGTATGGCAGCACCCGGAGCGGTAGAATCCGGTCATCGGACGGTTCGAGCACATCTCGATGAACTCGCCAAAGACGTTGCGTTGCCGGTCCAGCTCTTCCTGCAAGCTCATCTGGGCTTCCTCTCCGGCGGCGGTATTTGCGCCGGACGCTTTGGCGCCGGCGCCGCGATCCCCCTCAACCACGGCAGATTGGGGTCTGTTGTCGTCTTGGCGGCTGCGGGCCGCACCAGTGGAGGGACCGCAGCGCGTTTGGGGATGGGACCCGATTGCGTGCGCCGGGGCAAAGAGCCTGCATCCGCATCCAGCACGGAGCGGCAGGCCGGCGGCAAATCGGCCATGCGCAACTCCCTGCGCTTTGGCGCTTTTTTCGCCGGATCCTTTTTTTTGGTCTTGCTCCACTTCTCGGCCGCCGCGAGCTTTTTCATCCAGTCCGTGAGCTGGGGGCCGCAGCCATCCCCGGCCGGCGGCGGTTTCTGGTTTACGCATCCCGCCACCCCGGCAGGGCATTTGAGCCTGAGATGAAAGTGATAATTATGCGACCACCAGGGCCTGACCTTGCGCAGCCAGGCCCGGTCCTCGCCCGCCGCGTCGCACAAGGCGCGCTTCACCGCCGGGTGGACAAAAATCCGTGCGGTTTCGCGATAGGATACAACGCGCTTCAGCAAGGTCACATATTCCGGCTTCCAGTTCTTCTTGATGACCTGTTTGCCGTAAACCTCCGCGAGCTTTATCGACCAGCTGTCGGCGCGCTCCTTCCTGGTCATCGCGCGTGCGGGCTTGGGCTTGTACCAGATGTCGGCATCCAGGCCGCTCTGGTGGCTTTTGTGGCCGCCGAGCATGGGGCCGCCGCGCGGCTGCGCCATATCGCCGATCAGCAGGCCCGGCCAGCCATCTTTCTCCTGCAAGTCGGTGGCGAAACGCTGCAGGAACTTGATCAGCAGCGGGTGGCCCCAGTTGCGGTTGCGTTGCAGCTTCATGGCCTCCCAGGCCGGTCCGCTTACAGGGAGGCTTTGCCCGCCGGCGAGGCATCCCCTGGCATATGAACCGATTGAGCGGGCGGAGAGGGCCGCGGAAGTCTTCTGGGTGCCGAAAAGTTTTTTTGCGGCCGGTTCCGCGGCGGCCGGGACGGCAGCGGCGAGCAATCCACCGGCGGCAATCAGCCCGAATGCGGCCCCCGCCCATCTGGCCGGGGACGAAGTGCGGCGGTGCATCGGTGCTATTTCCCCCTCGCGCGGACATCACGGATTTGTGGAGACGTTAGCACATAATATGGCCGCATTGCGAAATGCATATCCTTAGCTCCGCAACCCGTGTTCCAGGCTGGCGATACAGATGTTGATGGCGTAATCTGCGGCATTGCGGCATCCCTCGCCGCCATGGCATCTTCAGGCGCATGCTCCGGAAAAGCACCATATTGATGATTGGACTGTCGGCCGCGCTGAGCGCCTGCACCACGCTTTCGCGCGAAGAGTGCTCAAGCGGCGACTGGCGGAAGATCGGCGTTCAGGACGGCAGCGACGGCCGTCCCGCCGAACGCTTCAACCGGCATGTGAAGGCCTGCGGGCGGGAGGGCACCGCGCCGGACCGGGAGTTGTATCTGGCCGGACGGCAGAAGGGGCTCGCAACCTATTGCACGTCCGTGCGCGGCTACCGCGAAGGCGCGCTGGGGCAGAAATATTATGGCGTCTGCCCGCCGCAGTCCGAGGGCCAGTTCCAGACCGGCTTCAAGCTGGGCGACAGCATTTATCGCCTGGAAGCACAAATCAGCGACATGAATGATGCCTTTTTCGCCGCCAGCCAGGGGCTTCAAAACAAATCCATTTCCGATTCCGAAAGGACGCGTCTCAGCCAGGAACAGACCAGGCTTCAAGCCGAGGAAGTCCGTTTGAACGAAGAACTGAAACGCCTGAGAGCCCAGGCCGACGCGCTGGTCGCCGCCGCAAGATAAACGAGATACTCCGCCGCGGAACAGGCTCTAGCGCCTTGTCCCCTCCCAAGCCAGTTCATTGTCCCAGACTTTCCTGGGCATGGGCAGCCCGGCGAAGGCTTCATCTCCCAGGGGGTCATCCGGCGCCAGGCCCAGCGTCTCCAGGACGAGCATCAGCTGGCGCGTATGCTGCCCGGAGTGCCAGCAGGTGCGCTCCAGAACTTCATGCAGAGTGACCTCGCCGTAATAGACCTTGCCCGGCTGCGTAAAATCAGTGTCCGCGCCGCCGTTTTCCCACCAGCCGTTCACCCGCTCCATCACACCGTCCGCATAGTCCAGCACGTCATCGCGTGTCGCCATTTCCGGCGGCGGCTTGCTTGCCAGCGCTTCATAGGTATAGGGCGCGTCATGCTCTACCCGGTCCAGGAACAACTCCGGGATCTGGAAGATATGGTAGGCCAGTTCACGATAGGTGCGAGGCCGGCCGGGCAGGAGCGTGTCGAGGTGCTCGTCGGGAATCTGGCCGGCGAAGCGCCGCGCGCCGCCCAGAATTCCATTCAGCCGCGTCATCATGCCGGCGGGCGCAAGCATGTCATGGCCGCCCCACTCAAATCCCGCGATCCGCGCAACGTCGCGGAACACCGCGCCGTTGGCCCAGTCTTTCCCGCGCGCGACAATTGGCACCTGCCGCACGCCGAGCTCCTGAAGTTCGGCAAATCCGTTATTGTCCTCCAGGACATTCACGGATTCGGATTCGACGCCATTGTCGATCAGGAATTCCTTGGTCTTCAGGCAGCTGGAGCAGCCGGGCTGCCAATACACCTTTAAGGGTGCTCTGCCGGGCGCTGCTGCGCTCATCGCCTGCCCTCCTGCTTTCATGAGAATTCCGGCAGTTTGTCATAACCGCCCCGGGAAACCAAACGGTCTCGATGAGGCAAAACCAGTGCGCAGGCGCCCGCGATGAGCGATAGACAATTTTTGGTGAGTTCAGTATCCATTGCCTCCTCCGGCCCTGCGACAATACCCACATTGGTGTTAGGGTCCGGACCTTGGGGCCTGTTCATGGCATGGGAGTTTTCAGATATGTCGTCATTGGGCGATTGGCAGGTTCCCCCGGCGGCACAGCCGCGGCCCGAAGACTATGATTTTGACCTCGACGCCGTGCTTGGGGCGGTGGTCTCCGTGCGCACGCTTATCCCGTCTGACGCCTTTACCTCCGAAACCCTCGGCGATGAGCGGCGCGGCAATGGCGTGCTGATCTCCGGCGGCCTCGTTCTTACCATCGGCTATCTGGTGGTCGAAGCGGAAACGATCTGGCTCGGTTTCTCCGACGGCTCCGCCGTGCAGGGCCATACGCTCGGCTACGATCAGGAAACGGGACTTGCGCTCATTCAGCCGCTGGCCCGTATCGACTTCCCGGTGCTGGACCTCGGCGATTCCTCCGTCGCCGGCGCCGACGAGCGGGTCGTCATCGGCGCGCCGGGGGGGCGGAAACGCTCGATCGCCGCGCATATCGTCGCCCGGCAGGAATTCGTCGGCTATTGGGAATATCTGCTCGAGGAAGCCATCTTCACCGCCCCGGCCCATCCCCATTGGGGCGGCGCGCCGCTCATCGATTGCAAGGGCAAGCTGATCGGCATCGGCTCCCTGCAGCTTCAGGCGGCGGACGATGACGGCGGCGAATTGCCGCTCAATATGTGTGTCCCGATCAACCTGTTGAAGCCGATCTTAAGCGGCCTGAAAAAGCTCGGCCGCGCCGACCGGCCCGTGCGGCCGTGGCTGGGGCTCTACAGCGCCGACATCGAAGGCGAAGTGGTCATACTCGAACTGGCGCAAAATGGACCCGCCGAGCGCGCCGGGGTATATGCGGGCGACATCGTCGTTTCGGTCGCCGGCGAGGACGTGCTCGATCTGGCGGATTTTTACCGCAAGGTCTGGCGGCTCGGCGATGCGGGCGTCGAGGTGGCGCTGACCGTGGCGCGCGAACAGGGCCCGGTGGCGCTGCGCATCGTTTCCGGCGACCGCAACGCGCTGTTGAAGCGCCCGAGCGTGCATTAGGTGGAATGAAAGACACCACTCATGCCGGCGGCGGCCGGATATGGGTGGCAGTGTGAGAAGCGATGTTTGTGGACAAAGCCCTGGACAGCATTGGCGGCTGGCTTGCCCGCATCCTGAAAGCGGATTCCAGCGGGTATCTGCCGTTTACGGCGTCCGACCCCGAAACCTTGAGGAAAACGCTCCAGCCCGGCGACATCGTCCTCATCGAAAGCGGTTCGAAGATTGCCGTCGCGATCAAATATCTGACCCAGTCGACCTGGTCGCACGCGGCCATCTATGTGGGCGGCGCGCTTGGCCGCGCAAAAAAGGGCGAAGACCCGTTGACGCTGATTGAATCCAATCTCGGCGAAGGCTGCGTCGCGGTCCCGCTCTCCAAATACGCCACCTACAACACGCGGATCTGCCGCCCCGTCAATCTTTCCAGGGCCGACCGGAAGCAGGTCGTCAAATTCATGGTCGACGCCATCGGGACAAAATACGACACCCGCAACATTCTCGATCTGGCGCGCTATCTTTTTCCCACACCCCCGGTGCCGCTGCGCTGGCGCCGCAACATGATCGCCCTGGGGTCGGGCACGCCGACGCGCGCCATCTGCTCCTCGCTGATCGCACAGGCCTTCCAGTCGGTGCGCTATCCCATCCTTCCCTCCATCGAGTATATCGAGCATCAATGCAAGGAACTCTGCGCCTACAGCCGGGAGGAAATTCTCCGCATCAGGCATCACACCCTGTTCGTCCCGCGCGATTTCGATTTGTCTCCCTATTTCAGGATCGTCAAGCCCACGCTCGAGGGAGGCTTCGATTACAAGAAGCTCAAATGGAGCAACGAAGACCCCGGCGAGGGGGCAATACCCGTCGTCAACACCAAAGCCGGCTAAAGGTCTGAATTCAATCAGATCGGACCCCGGGCCCGGGGTCCCGTAACGGCATGCAATTAATGAGTCCCGTGCCTAGACATTTTGCCGTCATTGGTTCAGCTTTCCCGCTGGCCGGAATTATGGACAATGACCCTGGTGCGGAGACGATGACATGGCTGAACTCGCCCTTGCCGCCTTTGTATTCCTGGCGATGCATATCCTCCCCGCCATCAGTGCGCGCGAATGGGTGATCCGCAAGATCGGAGACCCGGTCTATATGGGCCTGTTTTCGTTTGCCTCCATCCTCTCTCTGGCGTGGATGGTCTCGGCCTATAGAGGCGCGCCCGCCGGCGATCTGCTGTGGGTCACCGGAGCGGGCCTGCGCTGGGCAACCGCATTGCTCATGGCGCTGGCCTTTGTCCTTGTCGTTGCCGGCGCCACCACGCGCAACCCCTCCATGATCAGGGGCGAGGATGCCCTGAAGGCGTCCGAATCCTGGGGGGGCATTTTCGCGATTACCCGGCATCCGCTCATGTGGGGCATCGCGCTGTGGGCGATTCTGCACCTTGCAAACCGGCCCAACATAACCTCGCTCCTGTTCTTCGGCACACTCGCATTGCTGGCAATCGTGGGATCAAAGCTTCAGGAAAAACGCAAGCGCCATGAGCTGGGCGCCGCCTGGGAGTCATTTGAAAATCAAACCTCTTTCGTGCCGTTTGCGGCCCTTCTCAGCGGCAAGGCCAAGCTGCATCTGAAGGAACTGGGCGGGTGGCGGCTGGCCGCGGCCATCGCGTTATGGGCTGTTGCGCTCTTCGTTCACGGACACATCCTGGGTGTCCCGGCACTGCCTCTCTAAGGCCCGTCAGATTTCCATGACATATCTCCTTATCGCAATTGCGGCCTTTACGCTGTTTCACATGCTGCCCTCCACGCCGTTGCGGGCGTGGATTATCGCCCGCGTGGGGCGGCGCGGCTTCATGTGGGCCTTCTCGGCCCTGTCGGTGTTCTTCTTCGGCTGGATGTGGATGGCCTACCGCGCGGCTCCCGCCGGGCCGGTTTTCTGGGTGACGTCCCAGGGCGAGCGCTGGGTGAGCGCGGCGCTCATGCTGGCCGCCTTCGCGCTGGCGATCGGCGCGGTGACCGGGCGCCCGCGGGTTCTCCTGACGGCCGAGAAGGCGCTGGGCGGCCCCGAGCCGGTGCGCGGCGTCCTGCGCATCACGCGCCACCCCCTGCTGTGGGCGGTCGGCCTCTGGGGGCTGGTGCATATGGCGAACAATGCCGGCCCCGCCGACTGGGTGTTCTTCGGCTATACAACCGTGCTGGCGCTGGCCGGGACGTGGCTCATCGACCGCCGTCGCGCCCGGCTCCTGGGCGACGCCTGGCCCCCGCTGAAGGCGAAAACCTCAAACCTGCCCTTCCTCGCGATTTTACAGGGCCGGAACCGGCTCTTCCTCCGGGAATTCGGATTGGCCCGCGCCGCCGCCGCGCTGGCGGCGTGGGCGCTGGCGCTGTGGGCGCATGAGGCCGTCTTCGGGCTGCCCGCGGTCTGGTTTTAGGCGCAGGACCCAAGCGGTCATGCCGCCCGTTTACGCTTGCCGCAAGCGCCGCGCTTGCGCCGCAACTGCACCAGCTTCGCGTCAATCGCCCTGGCCCATTCGCCGGTCGCGATCATAACGTTCCGGCCATAGGTGCCGCGCACAAGATTAAAGACAATCCCCGCCGGGGCCACCGACTGGATGCCGGCAAGAAGACGATTGTCGTTCCTGGCCTTTTCTTCTTCCAGCATCCCGATTTGATAATTGACGTTGCCGCAATTGGCCGAGACGGCCTCGATCTCACGCATCCGCATCGGCGCGGCGCATGCGCTGAGCGTCAACGCGGCGGCGAGTGCCAGACAAACTGAACGCATTGCCTTCCCCCGGAGCGGACACCCCGCCCAGACAGCAAGCAGCCTAAGTCATGAACTCATACATGTCATCCATACCCATGCCGCGTGGCGGATTTTGCACGCCCTTCAAGGCCATGAACGGGTTCAGGGGCTTGGCCGCGCGGCTTCGGGTCCCTATATGCAGAAGTGCCGTCTGCACTCCTGCGGGTGTGTGACGGCCAATGCGCGCGAATTGCCACGCGCATTGTTATATTGTCTTGCCGGCGCATAAATGATCCATCGCGCCGCGTGGCCGGAATGCCGACACCCGCCAATATGCGGGAATTATTGCTCCCCTACCGCTTCGCTATATGAGGGGGGTTTTGCTCCCCTACCGCTTCGCTATATGAGGGGGGTTTTGCTCCCCTGCCGCTTCGCTGCATGAGGGGGGTTGTCGCCGGGCGCGAATTTCAACCAGCGATGGACCCGCAACATCCGTTTGCGACATTTGCGCTCCCGGCCCCGAGACTGACGGATGTGGTCTTGTCAGGCCCGCCCCGCATTCACTCAACCGAACCGACGTTGACTGGAAAACGCAACGGAGCTGCGCGTGGCGCACCCGTCAGATGAAGGGCAATGACATGAAACTGGACCGACGCAAATTTCTTGGAGTAGCGGCGGCCTCGCCGCTGGCCGCGAAGGAAATAGCCACACGGGCAATGGAAGAAGCGCAGATGCAGGCCGCCGGCATGTCCCTGCATTCCGATGCTCTCTATACCGGCATCCCGGCGTCCGACCCGATGCCGAATATGCGCTCCTTGTGGGAAGCCATCTCCGAGCTTGGCATGCCTGAATGGAAACGCGAGGATTTACGCGAAGACGCGCGGCGCAACCGGACGCTCGATCCCGACATCGCCGCCATGCGCTCGCTGTCGCTGGGCGCCAAGATGCGCTGCCAATGGCGGCGCAATTACGAAGTCCTCGTTGAAAGCGCACTCCGGCAGAATAAAATGGAGAAGGTCAAACGCAGCTTCTTCAAGGAGCACCCGGACGTGGAGGAATATTAGCGGGGAATAACATGCCCCGCGCCTCACCCGGTATCGGCAACCAGCCCGGCGGCTTCGATTCCGGCAATGGCGCACATCTCGTCAGTGTCGGAATTGTCGCCGGTGACGCCGGCCGCGCCGAGCAGCGCCCCCGCGCCGTCGCGAATGAGCACGCCGCCGGGCACCGGCACCAGCGCGCCGTCGGCCAGCGCATTCATGGCGTCGAGAAAAAGGGGCTGCTTTTGCGCCCGGTCGTAGAGCGCGCGCGAGCCGAGCCCCATGGCGATCGCGCCATAGGCCTTGCCATGGGCGATCTTGAAGCGCATGGCGCTGGCGCCGTCCTGGCGCTCGAAGGCCGTTGTGTGGCCGCCCGCGTCCAGCACGGCGACGGCGAGGGGCTTGAGCCCCTCATCGGCGCCCTTTGCCAGGGCTTTGGCGATAATTATCCGTGCTTGCTCCAGAGTGACCCCTGCCATGGTCTTCCCCCACCTTTCGCGGTTTCGCGCCGAACGCCCGATAATATAGACGCCGCGCGCCACAACTAGAGCATGATCCATTCATATTGAAGCATTTGACCGGTTTTTCACGTCTGCCGGCCGTGACCGGCCCCCAGGGCGCCCGTGTCAGGGCCCGGGGCGGGCATCCGCGCGAAGAACCGCGCGCTCCCTTACCGGCCGCAAAGCCGGTGTCAAACCCATGCCGGGCATGCCGGGGCGCCAATCCAGGTCAAAACCAACACAGTGATAATTTTTGATGGAGAAGGAAGCGCGCGGGAGCTATACATCTGTTACCAAACAGCTTTTACGATGTTGAACCTGCTCTGGCGGATTTAGGGGGTATCGCTTGAAGAAATCGGACCAGGTGGAAATAGTGCCCTATGACCCGGCTTACCGGGAGGACTTCAAGCGCCTCAATATCGAGTGGCTGGAGGCCTATTTTCGCGTTGAGGAAGCTGACGAAAAGATTCTGTCAGACCCCGAAAAATACATCCTCGCCCCGGGAGGCGTCATCTTTTTTGCCCGGCGGGGCGGGGAGATCGTCGGCACCTGCGCGCTGACGCCGCGCGGAAACGGCGCCGTCGCGCTGTCCAGGATGGGGGTGACGCAAAGTCACCGGGGAAAAGGCATAGGGCGCAAACTGCTGGCCGAGGCAATCCGGTGGTACGAGAAATCCGGCGCCGCGTTCCTGTGCCTGGAATCAAACACCCTCCTTGAGGCGGCCATCGGGCTCTATGAGTCCGTGGGGTTCGCTCACGCCGAGCACCCCGAGCCGCCAACCCACGAGCGGTCAAATGTCTACATGATTTATGGCGAATGACACTGCCCGGCGTGACCGCGCGCCGTGGGACCCCTACTTTACCAGCAGCACCCAGTCGCGGCTCGGGTTCTCCCAGTCTTCCTTGACCATCTCCCGCCTGGCGCGCTCGACATAGCCGCAGCGCTCATAGAGCCGCCGCGCGCGCGTATTGGCGTCGGTGATAACAAGGCTGAGGCGTTTTCTTCCCAGTTCGCCCGCCCGCGCGGCCGCGACCTCGAGCAGCCCGGTGCCGAGCCCGCGCCCGCGATATTGCGGGTAGACCGAAAGGATGTCCGTGTACCAGCTTCCCGCGGCCAGATTCTCCAGCTCCTTCAGGGGCACGAATATTGCCGGCATCGTACCGGTGTCGATGTCCTCGGGCCGATCCGCAATGGGATAGCCGATCATGCAGGCGGCAGTCTCTCCCTCAATTTCCGCAATAGTCGCATTGCGATAGGAAAAGTCGCCCTCTTCGCGCCGCGCGCGGCGGCGCCCGAAGGCCCACGCGCTCTCGCCTTCCTCCGCCATATGCTCCCACACATAGAGCGGCAGGCCCTCGCCCGCGATGTTGATGAGCTCGCACAGGACTTCCGCGTCATCGGGCGCCGCCGGGCGGAGATGAAGACTTGGGTCCATGAAAATACTTTCTGCCATGATGAATCCCAAACTTCGCCCATGTCATAACACCATCGCGCCCGTGTCATAACATCATCTTTTGTCATGCTGCCTTCTATGAGCGGTGTTCAGTTGTATACCCCCCCGGTAGATCAACCGATCCAGCTCATACCGTCATTTGACGCCATTAATTTGGCGTCTCATGACGGTTCATGGGCGCCCGCCCAACCGGGCGCCCGGCAGGCGATCGCGCATCCTGCGAAGGATCTGCGCGATACACGAAAAAGCAAAATACAGGAGGTAGAAAGCATGAAAAATGCAGTAATGGCGTTACCGGTTTTCGGTCTGATTCTTGGTTTCACCAGCCCGGTGGGAGCCACGATTTCAAAAAGTTTGATCCTCCAATCGAACGAAATTGTTCAGCAGCAGGACACCTGCAAGGAAGATGAGGTCTGGGACGAAACACTCAAGAAGTGCGTGAAGAAGGAAAGCTAGGCCAAGCCGGCCTTATCTGAGGTGCACGGGCGGGCAGCCAGCTTACGCCAAGGGCTGCCCGCCTAATTTTCCAAACGGTCCGGCGTCTATGCGGCCGCGACGTCCTTGAGGAACTCGTCCACCACGTTGCGCAGCTTTTCGGTATCGCCCGCGACATTATGCGCGGCGGCGAGCACCTGATCGGCCGACCTCTGGCTTTCGTCCGCCGCCTGGCTGACACCGGTGATGTTCTGGGACACCTCGTTCGAACCGGCGGCGGCCTGCTGGACATTGTTCGAAATTTCCGAGGTGCAGGCGCCCTGCTGCTCTACCGCCGCGGCAATCGATTCGGTTGCGGCGGACACTTCGCCCATGGTTTCCGCGATGCCGCGAATAGCCGCCACCGAGCTGTCGGTCTCCTGTTGAATGCCGGCGACCTGCTCGGAGATCGCCTCGGTGGCTTTGGCTGTCTGCGTGGCCAGTTCCTTGACCTCCGACGCCACCACTGCAAAGCCCTTGCCGGCCTCGCCGGCGCGCGCGGCCTCGATGGTGGCGTTGAGCGCCAGCAGATTGGTCTGCTCGGCGATGTCCTGAATCAGCGAAATCACCTCGCCGATCTTCTGGGCCGCTTCGGCAAGGCTGGCGATCTTTCCATCGGTCTCGATGGTCGCCTCGCTGGCCCGGCCCACCACATCCTTGGTCTGGGAAATCTGGCGGGAGATCTCACTGATCGAAGCGCTCAGCTCTTCCGCCGCGGAGGCCACGGCCTGGACATTTGCCGAAGCCTCCTCCGAGGCGGCCGAAACGCTGCCGGCCTGAGCGGTGGTCTGCGTTGCGATCGTCGAGAGCGACTTGGCCGTGGACTCCATCTGCGCGGTGTTCGCCGACACGGTCTCGAGCACGGACTGGATGGTTTCGCGGAAGGCGGAAATGAGTTCGTCCACCCGCTTTTGAGTGGCCGCCCGCTCCGCCTGTTCCTTCTCGCTCGCGGACGCCAGCCGCGCGCGCTCAATCGCATTCTCCTTGAACACATCGACGGAGCGCGCCATGGCGCCTATTTCATTGTCTTGACGGTACTGGGAGACATCGGCGCTGTCGTCCCCTTCCGCCAGCGCGGTCATCGCGGCGGTGATGCCGTTCACCGGCCGCATGATCCGCCGGAAAAGGACCACATAGGCCAGCGCGGCCAGAAGCAGCGAGGTCACGATGGCGATGGCCAGAACGATACGGGTGATCCTGGACGTCGCGGAAAGATCCGCGGACAGATCTCCTGCGGCCATAACCATATGATGGCCGATCAAGCTGACAAGCGTGGCGAGTCCCTTGAGCGCGGGCCCGTCGTTTACCTTGACCTGTTTGTCGATCTGCTCGGGCGTCAGGCCGGAGCCCGCCAGTTCCTCCACTTTCGCAAGTCCGGCCCCGTAGGCGTCAATCACGCCGGCGATATCGGAAAGGGCCTTCTCTTCTTTTTCGTCGACGCCGGACGCGCGATAGCGCTCGATCGTGGCGCGCAGCCCGCTCATCGCCTTGCGCACCTTTTCGATGCGGGGCGCGTCCTGGCGCAGCACATAGTTCTTGAACTGATGAATCATGCCGCCATAGCCGAAGCCGTCGCGCAAGCCCTTGACCAGTTCCGTTTTGGTGGCGCCGGCGCCATCCTCGCGGCCGCTTCTGACCGCATCCGTCAGCGTCGCAATACCCGCGATTGCGGCCTTGTCGGAAATCTTGACCGTCTGGTCGATTTCACGCGCTGTCTTGCCCTCCGCGGCGAGCCCGGAAACGACCGCGATCTTCTGGCTGTAGACGGCAACCGTCTTTCGGATCGCGTCGAGTGCGGCCTTCTCATCCGCGTTGGGAGCGGTGTTGGCATATCTGTCGAGCGCGGCCATCGCGGCGCCGGCCGAAATCTGGAATTTGGCGATACGGGGCGCGTCCTTGCGCAGCACGTAGTTCTTGAAGTGGTGGATCATGCCGCCATAGCCCACATGCTCGACAATCGAGTTGAGGGCCAGCGCTTTCGGCGAAGTGTCCGCCTTGTATTTGGTCCATAGACTCTGCGCCTCGCCGATCTTGGATGAGGTCAGCACGGAACTGCCGATGAATATGGCCCCCGAACCCAGAACGAAGCCTATGACGATGAAACCCAGGGTTCGAATTTTCAAATTGTTGAATGCGTTGAATATCGGCGCGGCCACTGTTGTCGGCTCCTTGAAATGTCGATCGGAAAAGGCCCGGTCACCTCCCGCTACACGGGGTAAAATATCCGTACATTAGTCCAATTATTGGTAAATGAACCCCTAAGGCAGCGATGAAAATGATTGCTACCCCAGATTGTGGAAATCGATATTTTACATAAATATCAAATATTTATGGTGTACCGGCCCCTGCAACATTGTGATGGATTTCTTTCCTTCCCGGATTGGTTGCGCATATTCCCGAAAAAATGAACACCGTCAAAACCATCCGCCCTGAAATTTGCGTTCAACCACCGCCCGGATCGCCTTCATGATTTTCTGCTGAACCGTTCATGCAGGGGATCGCGGCGAAGTTCCCGCCGCTGTTTTTGCAAAAAAAAGATGGGGTCCGGGACGAGACACTCAAGAAATGCATGAAGAAAAAAAAGCAAGGGTTAGCCGGCCCTTTCCGGGATGCCCGGGCGGGCAGCCGGCCTGAGGGCAGGGCCGCGCGCCCGATATTCCAGACAATCCGGCAGCTACGCGGCCGCGGAGTGCGTTCCGGAGAGGAAACAGCGCATGCGGTCCCGCATCGCGGCGTCAAGGTCCAGTTTCAGATGAACGCCCTGTTCGCTCAAATTGACGACCATGGCGGAAAGACCTTCGCCGAGTCCGTCAATATCGAGCTCCACGCGGTCTTTCACCGACAAACTGAACTCTATTTCGGAAGCCAGCGCACCGTCCGGCGAAAGGTCCCTGATCTTGCAGGGCGCACAATCTCCACCCTTCCGGAAAACGGCGTCCCATTCGCCTTCCAGGCGCTGCGTCTGGCGCCGGTCCTCGAGTTGCCAGCTCACAATATCTTCGAGGAAGGTATCGACCGACTGGTTCAGCTCGCCTGCTTCGGCCATCATCTGCGTCAGCGACTCAAGCATCCCGGTTGCCGATTCATCGACCTGCCCGAAAGCGCTGGTGATTTCGACGATGTTCTCCGAGACTTCCTGCGTGCCCGCGTTAACTTCCCTGATGCTGCCGGATATCTGCTCGACCGAGGCGTGCTGTTCCTGCATCGCCGCCGCGATCAATTCGGTAACCTGCGAGCTTTCCTGAATGCAGAGAGTTATGTCGCTGATCGAGGTTTGAGCCTCGGATGTGGCTTCCTGGATGCGTTGAATCTTTGTGGTGATGTCCTGGGTGGCGTTGGACGTCTGCTGGGCCAGTTCCTTGACCTCCGACGCCACCACCGCAAAGCCCTTGCCGGCCGCGCCGGCGCGCGCCGCCTCGATGGTGGCGTTGAGCGCAAGCAGATTGGTTTGCTCGGCGACGGCGGAAATCATTTCCACCACCTGGCCGACATCGGCGGCGGCGTCGGTGAGAACCGTGACCTTTTCATCGGCCGTTCTGGCCGTCTTCGCTGCGTCCGACGCGATCCCGCTGGCTTTTTGGATCATTTGACCGATCTCGCCGATGGAGGCGAATATCTGCTCGCTGGCTGACGCGACGGAGCCCAGATTGGATGTCGCCTCCTCCGAAGCCGAGGCAACGGTCCCCGCGGTGCAGTTGGTATCCGTGGTTACGGTCGAGAGCAATTTTGCCGTTTCGCACAATTGTGTCGCGTTGGTCGCGACACTGGCGGCCGCGGGTTTCAGCACATTGGTGCAGAAGTCGGAGAGCTTCTCGGCGACCTGTTTGCGCTCCCTGGCGGTAAGGCGCTGATTTTCTATCTGCCGATCCTGCATGTTCTGCCGTTCCGCGACCGCCTCTTTCAGCACCTGCAGAGCCTTTGCCATCGAACCCAGCTCGTCCTTGCGGTCAAGCCCGGGCACTTCGGCGTCTTTGTCGCCCTCCGCCAGCCGTTTCATCACGCCGACCGCGTTCAGCAGCGGTCGGGTGACCGTTTTAACGGTGAGAATTGTCACAAGAGTCAGGAGGAGACCGGCGGCGATGGCGGCGATGACCATCTTGTCGGCTATGGCGGCGCCGGCGGCGAGTTGAGGCTCGATCACGGAAGATACCTCAAGCACACCGCGGACATCGCCGAGTTTCCAGTCGATCTTTGGCGAATCCGCGCGCGTGTTGTGGCAGGTCACACAACCCTGGGCCGCCATCTTGTCGGGAACCGCCACCCGGACGACCTCCTTGCCGGCTTTCATTTCCTGCCGGGAAAAGACCTTGTCCGGATTTGCGGTCAGGAATGCCCAGGCCTGTTTCTGAAATTCGTCCAGCTTGCGGTCCTTGCGGACGGGAAAGGGAAAGCCGCTATAGAGGTTGACGTTCATGTCCTTCTTCGCCAGCAGTTTGCTGACGTCATGGATGAACGTGGCGGGCAGCGGAACACCGTTCGCCTCGTTCTTGTGATTGAACGAGGGCTTGAGGGATGGTGATTTCACGACCTTCCTGATGACGTTTCTCGTGTAGTAGCCGCGGATGGTCTTGAATTGATCGGCGATCTGCTGACCCTGCCGGGTCGCCTCTTCTCGCGCATTGTCAGCCATGATTTTCGGCACAATCAGCGCGATGGCGGCGATGCATAAGACAATGACGATGGGAACAGGGAGAATCAGCCGCCATGACAGGCTCCTGCCGCCAAATCTGGTCATACGGCCGATAACCGGGCGAGGCTTGCTGGCCGGGATTGAATTCGCCATGTGGCACCTCAAATAGCGAACGGGCGCGATGCGTCGTCTAAGCCGCAAAGCGCGGAAACAACATGCAATAGAGGTGGCGGGAAACCGGTAAATAATTTCTTAAGAGGGCAATGAAATTAAGTACAACCCTAAGTTGTAATTACATGGATTACTTACTATCGCCTATAATTTGTCGCATAGAATCTTTGCCGTAAGAAGGTCACAATTCATTTCGGGAAGAGAATAGAGTACGGTTACAGGCCGTCAAACCCATCCCCCGAGGCCCCGCTCAACCGCCGCGCGGGCCGTCTTCATGCCCCCGGATCATGAATGCATGAATGGCGTGCAGCGGTTTTCCTGCCATGTTTTTGGCTTGAGCCGTATCCGCCAGCCCCAATACAAGTCTAGATAGCTCCCGAGATCCTCAACTATACCAAATACAATTACCTCGTTAATAGAATAGTAATAACTAATTACCAATGTTACTGACTGTACTTCTGGTGTTCAAAACATAACCACTGGTTGCATAATGTATAAAAATACAACTAAAAGTTGCTTTACTGTTTGAATATTTCCCGCTTCGGGCGCATTCCAAAAATGGAGACATCTATGGGCAGGGATACTTTCGTTACCGGCAATGAAAATTTCTTCGGGGATGACGATATCATCGTCTCCAAGACCGATCTGAAAGGGCGCATCACCTACGCCAACAAGGTATTTCTGGATATTGCCGGCTATAGCGAGCGGGAAGTTCTGGGCCAGCCGCACTCCATGATACGCCATCCCGACATGCCGCGCTGCATTTTCAAGCTGCTGTGGGATACGCTGCAGAGTGGTTCGGAGATATTCGCCTATGTGATCAACCGCTGCAAGAATGGCGATCACTACTGGGTATACGCCCATGTCACGCCCAGCCAGAAAACCGACGGTGAGATAATCGGGTACCACTCAAACCGCCGTGTGCCCGATCGAAATATCCTCGATGCGGAAATCATCCCGCTTTACCATAAACTGAGGGCCGTTGAGCAGGCGCAGAACCGCAAGGAAGGTCTGGAAGCTTCGCAAAGCGCGGTCAGCGCTTTTCTGGCCGAGCGCGCCCTGGCCTATGACGAATTCATAATGACGGTAGGACAGAAGCAGCGGCGGGGTTACAGATAGCGGCAAGCCCCGCGGTATTCTGCCCCAGACCAATCCGACAGGCTCCGCAGGGCCACTCCCAAGGAACAGGTATGATGTTAAAAATGGGCAATGGCAAAGCCATAGCAAAAGCACGCGCAGCATGCGAAGCGGTCGCCGCCGGCGATTTCGAGGCGCGTATTCTGAACATTACCGAAAAGGGCGAAGTGGGCGAGCTGATGCACGCCATCAATATGCTGATCGACCGGACCGACGCCTATATGCGCGAGTCCAAGGCGTGCCTCCAATATGTCAGCCGGAACCAGTATTTCCGGCTTATCGCCGAAAAGGGCATGGTTGGCTCCTTTCTCGAATCCGCCGAAACCATCAACAGGGCCACCTATTTCATCAAGGGCCGCAACGATGAGTTCGCGAAAATCGCCGGCCAGTTTGAAGCCAAGATGAAAGAGGTCGTTGAGTCCGTTTCCACATCCGTTGGCGACCTTCAGACGGTCTCCGAGACCGTCAGCCAGTCATCGAATGACGCCAATGAAAAATCGACATCCGTTGCGGCCGGCGCGGAGGAAGCCTCCACCAACATGCAGGGCGTGGCATCCGCGACCGAAGAGCTCACAAGCGCGATCGGAGAAATAAACCGCCAGGTTGTACAGTCGGCCGGAATCACGTCGGAAGCCGTTGAAAAATCTCTGCAAATGAGTACACAGATCGGGAGCCTTACCGATGCGTCGCAAAAAATTGGCGATGTTATCGAGCTGATCAGCGCCATCGCGGAGCAGACCAATCTTCTGGCGCTGAACGCCACTATCGAAGCCGCGCGCGCGGGAGAGGCGGGCAAGGGGTTTGCGGTGGTCGCCCAGGAGGTGAAAAGCCTGGCCGCCCAGACCGCGAAGGCGACCGAAGACACCGGAGTGCAGATCACCGGCATCCAGAATGCCACCATGGAGGCCGTTGCGGCCAATGAGGAAATCAGCGAAACGATTGCCAAGGTGAATGAAATAACCACGACCATCGCCGCAGCGGTCGAAGAGCAGAGCGCCGCAACGCATGAGATTGCACGCAGCGTGGAACAGGCGGCGGCGGGCACCACGGAAATCAGCTCCAGCATTTCCCATGTTCGCGACGCCACCTGCAAAACCCAGGAAGCGGCTGAGAGGGTTCTGGGCGCCTCTCAGAATATCTCCAGGCAGGGAACCGTGCTGCAGGATCTGCGCGGTGAAATGAACGAATTTCTTAACGAGATCAGCAAAACAGGCTGACGGGCGCCAGGATTATGGCGCGGGCATGGGAGTTGAAATGAAAACCGATGAAATATGTCGGCAATTCAAAACAAAAATACTGTTCAGGTTATTGAAGCAATTGCAGGCAGGCTGCTCGTTTCCGCTGTATCCCGGGGAAACGGGAACATTACGATTGATCAGGGCGGCCGGCGTCAGCGGCCTGCTTCCCCCCTGGTGTCCGGGCAGCTGCAGTATAGCCGAGGATGTGCTGCGATGCGTAGTGGGTGAACGGTGCTTTATCGAATGCTTTGAATCCGGCGACGATATCGCGTGGGTCTAGTGCGTATCACCGATAAGCATGTCCCCGCGAAGGCGGGGATGGAAACCGGTTATCGGAAAAATGATACGCATAAACAAAGAGCTGGATCGCGGTTTTGATTCCATCAAAACATGAAGCGATCTAGTCGTTGGCCAGCCATCAGACCCACCCCTGAAGCTCGCGCTCAACCACGCTGCGGATCACCTTCATGCCTTCATCTGAATCGTTCAGACAGGGGATGGCGGCGAAATTCTGGCCGCCATGTTCCCTGAAGATATCGCCATTCTCGATCGCGATCTCTTCCAGGGTCTCGACGCAGTCGGCGGCGAAGCCCGGCGTGATGACAGCCAGATTTTTCACCCCCTCCCGCGCCAGGGTCTCGACGGTTTTGTCCGTATAGGGCCTGATCCATTGCGCCTTGCCCATGCGCGACTGAAAGGTCAGGCGCAGGAAATCCTCGCTCCAGCCAAGTTTCTCGCGCAACGCCCGCATGGTCGCGGCGCAATGGTTTTGATAGGGGTCGCCTTTTTCAATATATTTTACCGGCAGGCCGTGAAACGAGGCGAGGATGACGTCCGGCTTCCATTTGAGTCGTCTCACTTCGCGTTTGAGAGACGCGGCCAGCGCGCCGATATAAACCGGGTCGCCGTAATAGGGCGGCACGGTGCGGACGGCCGGCTGCCAGCGCATGGCCTCCAGCGCCTCGAACGCCTTGTCATAAGCGGTCGCGGTCGTGGCGGCGGCATATTGCGGGTAGAGCGCGAACAGCAGAATACGGTCGCACCCCCGGCTCTTGAGCGCCTCGATGCGGCTCCTGGTTGACGGGTTGCCATAGCGCATGGCCCAGTCGACGACGATCCTGCCGTTCCCCTTCAGGGCGGCGCCGAGCTTTTCCCCCTGAGAGCGCGTGATGGTGCGCAACGGCGATTCGTCAAGGGTCCTGTTCCAGATCGAGCGGTAGGCCTCGCCGGAGGAAAACGGGCGCCTCAAAAGGATTGGCCCATTGAGAATAAGCCACCATTTGAGCCGGTTTTCCTCAACCACGCGCCGGTCCGACAGGAACTCCTTCAGGTACCGCCGCATGGACCAATAATCCGTCGCGTCCGGCGTGCCGAGATTGAGGAGCAGCACGCCGACCTTGCCCGAGGCCGGTTCTGCCTGGCCCCGCGGCACAGGTTCCGCATCGGAACGAAAACCACTGCCGCGCCGAGTTTCGCTCATCTCACCCTGTCTCCATTGTCCAATATCATTCCTGCGGCCTTGATAGATCAAGCGCGCGGACAACCCAAGAGGCAGCATATGCAAAACCCTCGCTGAACATTGCCTGCCGGGGACGCTTGCAAGCGCGGTGGCGCCAAGCTAGAAGCCGCTTTTTATATGTCCTACCGCTTGCGCTATATGAGGACTTTTTATATGTCCTGCCGCTTGCGCTTATGAGGACTTTTTTTATTTGTCCTACCGCTTCGCTATATGAGGACTCCCCCGCTATTATATGTCCTACCGCTTGCGCTTATGAGGACTCCCCCCATGGGATGGGACCCGGTTCAATATCTCGCCTTTGGCAGTGAGCGGCTTCAGCCGGCGCTCGATCTGCTCGCCCGCGTACCGCTCGATGCCCCCGGCGCGGTGGTCGATCTGGGCTGCGGACCCGGCAATGTCACGCGCGCGCTCAAGGCGCGCTGGCCGGAAGCGAAAATCACCGGCGTCGACGGCTCGCCGGAAATGCTGGCGCGGGCCCGCGGCGAAAACCCGGGCATCCAGTGGGTCGAAGCGGATATGAATGACTGGAAACCCGGCGCGCCGGCCGATCTGATTTATTCCAACGCGGCGCTGCACTGGCTCGACGATCATGACGCGCTGTTTCCACGCCTCATGGACAATATCGCACCGGGCGGCTTTCTGGCCGTTCAGATGCCGCGCAACTGGGCGGCCCCGTCGCATAGCTGCATCACGGGGACCGTGCGGGACGGTCCCTGGCGGAACGCATTGGAGCCGCTGCTACGCCCGGGGCCCTCGCACGCTCCCGATGCCTATTACGACATCCTCGCCCCTCGCACATCGAGCCTGGCGATCTGGGAAACGGAGTATTGCCAGATCCTCGAAGGCGACAACCCGGTCGCGGAGTTTGTGAAAGGCACGCAGCTCAAACGCTTCCTCGATGCGCTCGATGAACCGCTACGCGGCAACTTCGAGAATGAGTATCGCGCGCGCATCCTCGCCGCCTATCCCAAACGCAAGGACGGGAAAACGCTGTTTCCCTTCCGCCGGCTGTTCCTGCTGGCCGGAAAATAGTCCAACCGCCCGGAACGGGCCTGGATCGCTTCATGTTTTGATGGAATCAAAACCGTGATCCGGGCTTTGTTTATGCGTATCGTTTTTCCGGTAAACGGTTCCCGCCTGCCGGTGATACGCATCAGGGCCTAGGTCATGAAATTCTTTTCAGCTGCCGTCACTTGACGGCCCGCCCTGGTCGCGGGAAGAGCCGCCCAGCTCCCCGCCGCCCGCGCTGGCCAGCGACTGCGCTTCCAATATTGCCATGTGCAGCAGATAGGAAAGAAATTCATATCCTTTCTTTTCCGCCCTCGCCTGAAGCTGGTTCAGATCCTTCACCAGCGGCAGCAGCCCTGCCGCCTCCGGTTTTCCCCGCGAAGACCTCTTGTCAGCATACTTACGTAGTGGGCTATTTTTACTTGAGTTTTTCACAATATATAAAAAATTCTGTAGAATTCCCTAAACATTCATTAATTAGATTGTGCAATTCCCACAATGGTTACAATTGACTTGCTTGCCAGGTTTCAAGGTCTAAATGATCAGAGAACTGGATTCTTTTGTTGAAAAACCAATCGGGCCCATCGGGTTCGACTTCGGCATCGGGCTATGAATTCACAAATCCGCGCGAAATGGCATGTGGCGAATTGCCCATGTTATCAACTGCGTGCAAAATCTCTGCGATCCGTATTGTCAATCCGCCCGACCGGAGGCCGGGGGGCGGGCCGTGCTTTTTCCCGGTCTTCCTTGTGCCGCGTTGCGGTCCCGGCAACCCTTGCGTTGCCATTTTCGGTGGGGGCCAGGCGCCGCTGAACGGGTTCATCCTCCGCGGCGCACCCATTTTTATCGGCCCGCAAATATCCGCCGCCTTCACGGACTGGTTTGCAGCCTAGGGGCCTAGTCTTTTGGTTGCGGCACGATCCTCAGATAAGGCTTCGGCGCATCCCAGCCGTCGGGATATTTCTCCCTGGCCTCCTCGTCGCTCACGGCCGGAATGATAATGACATCTTCGCCGTCGTTCCAGTTCACCGGGGTTGCGACCTGATGCTTCGCGGTCAGTTGAAGAGAGTCGAGGACCCGCAGCACCTCGTGAAAATTCCGTCCGGTGCTCATGGGGTAGATGAAAATCAGTTTCACCGTCTTGTCCGGCCCAATAATATAAACATTGCGGACGGTCTGGTTGTCCAATGCGGTCCGGCCTTCCGATGTACTGCCCGCATTGGCCGGCAACATGTCGTAAAGCTTCGCGACCTCCAGCTTGGGATCGCCGATCAACGGGTAATTCGGCGCGACGCCCTGCGTCTCCTTGATGTCCTTCGCCCATTCGGTATGGTTTTCGGCAGGGTCGATGCTCAGGCCTATGATCTTGCAATCGCGTGCGTCGAATTCCGGCTTGATCTTCGCCATGAAGCCCAGCTCGGTGGTGCAGACCGGCGTGAAGTCCTTGGGATGCGAAAACAGCACGCACCAGGAATCGCCGATCCAGTCATGAAACCTGATCGGCCCCTCGGTGGTCTCGGCCTTGAAATCCGGAGCAATACTGCCAATCTGCAGCGACATTCCAACCTCCAACAATAAGCGCAGCCGTCCTGAATCCTCTGGCTCGTCCCCAGGCTGCGTGCCCGGCCTCGATAACGAAAACCTGTTACCTTATAGGGCTGGATAGGGATGGAGGCGACCCTTCAATTATAGTGGAAAAAATTTCCATGTTAAGGCCGGAATACTATAGATACAGGAATAATCATTTAATTATCAGTGCTGTAATAAAATAATACCCCAGATTTCCCGGCGCGGTTCCAATGGCTGAAATGCCGGGAGAGTTTGCGCCTTACCGCCGCCGGTCGAAGAGAATTCCGGCCGCGAAATAGAGACACCCCAGCATCATCACCGACGCGGAGATAACCAGCAGCTTCGAGTATTTATGCTCAAGGCCGGTGAGCTGGTTCATGAGCGAAATATGGTTGCCGGCCTCAAGGAAATACAGGGCCGCGCCCGCAATGGCGGTGACGAAGGCAAGCAGGTAGGACCAGGCGGGCACGTCCTTGCGCCCGCCCCACAGGGAAAAGAAGGCGACCGGAGCCAGGAACATCGATGCGGTGCCGGAAACCGCGACCGCGCTGAACAAATCCTTGGAGCCGAGAAACACCATGATGAGCCCGCCGGTGAGGAACAGCATCATCGCAACCCGCCCCTTGAACACGGTCGGTTTGGCCATTTTCATATCGACAATCGAGAGCTTCGCCGCGCTGGCCAGCGTCGAGTCCAGCGTCGACATGCAGGAGATAATCAGCGCGATATTAAACAGCAGCACCGGCGTGTCGCCGAACAGGCGCATGAAGGTCGGAACCAGGCTCTCGCCGGCGACTTTCTCCAGCCCGGCATAGGTACCCAGAAGGCCGAACGCCAGAATGCAGAGCACCGAAATCCAGGCAGCGTGATAGAAGCTCGCCATGGTGCTCTTCTTGTCCGATATAAGGCCGCGATCCATCATCACCGGATCATGCATCGGGTAACTCCAGACCTGCAGGAACGCAACGGCCAGCAGCACCCAGCCGGGGCCCGTACCGTCGGGGCTTGAAGCGGCAATCGCCGCAAAATCGAAACTTCCCTTGTCGAGCGCCAGGATAAGCAACACCCCGAGCACGATCATGAATATGATCATCTGGAACACGTCCGTGCGGATCGACGCCTGCAACCCGCCGAGCGCGGAATAGGCGAGCACAACCAGCCCCACGGCCACGATCGACACCACATAGGCGCTCGAGCCGGCAGGGCCGAAAATGATGCCGATGACAAGGAGGTTGGCGAACACTTCCGACAGCAGACGCAGGCCCGTGACAAAGGAGTAGCTGACCGGCCCGGCGGCGCCGAAACGGTCGGCGAGGAAGGCCTGAATGGAATCGAAACCATGGCGCCAGCGCAGCGAGGCGATAATCCAGGCTCCGGTGAGGAATGACAGATAGTAGGTCGCATATGCGAGCGCGCCGGCGATGCCGTAAAAATATCCCAGAATCGCGGCGTTCATGATCGAGCGCGCGAATATCCATGTGGTGACCAGGCTGAGGCTCAGGGAGAAAACGCCCGGCGCGCCGCCCGAGACCGCATGGCCCCTATAGAAGGAGCCCAGCGTCGAGACGCGCGGCGACAGGGCAAGGCTGCCGATGGCGACGAACACCGTAACGAACACTAAAGTGTATGACATGAATAGTCCTTAGAATCCGGATAGGGCGAAATGACCCCGCTGTATACTCAACTCCCCGCCCGATTGCGACAAATTAGCAGCCACTGACCAATTTGTGACCGGGCCTGGACCAAGGTCCGCATGCGGCCCTGTCAAGCCGCATGGCGGCGCTTCGACGGCGGGGCCTTGAGGGCGCCAAGCAAATCCTTGCGCTGCTGCGCGGCCAGTTCCGCCGCCTCGCCCTTGACCGGGCCAAATCCGCTAATTTCGTCCGGTAACGCGGCAAGCTGAACGGCGATGGCGTGATTGTCCGGGGTCAGATGCGCGGCGATCTCATCGAGCGAGGCCTCATAGTCCGCCAGGAGCGCGCGCTCAAGTTTGCGGTCGGCGCTGTATCTGAACGGGTCGAGCAGGGTGCCCCGCACGCCCTTCATCCGCGCCAGCATCGCGAATACGCGCATCATCCAGGGCCCGAAACGGCGCTTTTTCGGCCGCCCGGAAATGGGGTCCGGGCGCGAGAAAAAGGGCGGTGCAAGATGAAATTCGATCCTCGGATTGCCGGTGAACATGGCCTCGAGCTGGCGCTGAAACGCACCATCGGTGTAAAGCCGCGCCACCTCATATTCGTCCTTGGAGGCCATCAGTTTGAACAACCCCCGGGCGGCCGCACCGGCGAGCGCGGAGGAGGACGGCACGCACTCCAGCTCGAGTTTCCGGATCGCCTCGACCCGGGCGCGGTAACGCTCCCCATAGGCGGCATTCTGATACTCGGTCAAAAAGCGCTGCCGGCGCTCGATCGCCTCTTCGAGCGTTTCAGGCCGCGTGCTTCGGGCCGGCTGGGATGCGCTGGAGTTCAGGATATTGTCCATTGCGCCAGCGTCGTGGGCGGCGAAGCGGCCCCAGGAAAAGGCGTCCAGATTGCGCTCCACCGCAACCGCGTTGAGGCGGATGGCCGCGTGCAGGGCGTCGGCTGACACCGGCACCGCGCCGCGCTGCCAGGCATAGCCCAGCAGGAAGATATTGGCGGACATTGTGTCGCCCAGCAGGGCGGCGGCCGTCGCATGGGCGTCGATGAAACTGGCTGCATCCGCCCCCGCGCTCTGGCTCAAGGCGGCACGCATCTCATCCATCGGCATGGTCAGATCGCGCTGGCGGGTAAAATCACCGGTCATGATTTCATGGTCGTTGGCGATTACTGTGGTCATGCCTTCCTTTACGAGCCCAAGCACGCTATCGGATGCGGCGACGACAAGATCGCATCCCAGGATCAGATCGGCCCCGGCGGCAGAGGCACGCACCGATTTGATGTCATCGGGATGCTCGCCGACGCGCAAATGAACGGCCACCGCGCCGCCTTTCTGCGCCAGCCCCGACATGTCGATAACGCCGACCCCCTTGCCTTCCATATGCGCCGCCATGCCGACAAGCACGCCCACCGTAATGACGCCAGTACCGCCGACGCCGGTGATCACCATGGAATAGGGACGGCTCAGGTCCGGCATCCGGGGGGCGGGCAGGCCGGACATATCGGGGAGCGGCGGCAGCGCGCGCGCATCGTCGCCATCCCTGCCCCGCAAGGTTCCGCCGGAGACGGTCACGAAGCTCGGGCAAAAGCCCTTGAGGCAGGAATAGTCCTTGTTGCAGGCGGTCTGGTCGATGGCGCGCTTGCGGCCGAATTCACTTTCCACCGGCACAATCGCCACACAGTTCGACTGCACGCCGCAATCGCCGCAGCCCTCGCACACCATCTCGTTGATGACCACCCGCCGGGGCGGGTCCGGCGCGGTGCCGCGCCGGCGTCTGCGCCGCAGCTCCGCCGAACAGGTCTGGTCGTAAATCAGCACCGAGACGCCGCTGACTTTCTGCAAGTCGCGCTGTACGGCGTCCAGTTCATCGCGGTGATGAATGGCGACAGCGGAAGGGAAATCCGCACCCTTCGGGTATTTCGACGGGTCTTCGGCAACCACCACTACGCGCGCCGCGCCGTCCGCGCTCATCTGCCGGGCCAGCTGCGGTACGCTCAGCTCGCCATCGAGCCCCTGGCCCCCGGTCATGGCGACCGCGTCATTGAACAGGATTTTGAACGTCATGGTGGTGCCCGCGGCAATGGCGGCGCGGATGGCCAGCGCGCCTGAATGCACATAGGTGCCATCGCCGATATTCTGGAACACATGGCCCTGTTTCGAGAACGGCGCCTCGCCGATCCAGTTGGCGCCCTCGGCCCCCATATGGGTGAAGCCTTCCGTCGCGCGGTCCATCCACTGGGCCATATAGTGGCAGCCGATGCCCGCATAGGCGTGCGCGCCCTCGGGCACGATGGTCGATGTGCTGTGCGGGCACCCGGCACAAAAGTAAGGCACGCGCTCGATGATGCCGGGCAGCGCGGCGACCCGCGCGGCCACCTGTCCGAGCTGCTCCATGCGGGCGCGCAATTCCTCGTCACCGGTGCGCGCCAGCAGCCGCTCGCCAAGCGCCAGCGCAATCTGCACGGGCTCAAGCGCGCCATGGGAAGGCAGAAGAGGCGCGCCATTCTCGTCCAGCTTGCCGATGATCGCCGGTGCGCCCCGCCTGCCATAGAGCTGCTCCTTGAGCTGGGTCTCGATGAGCGATCTTTTCTCCTCGACCACCAGCACCGTTTCGAGGCCGCTGGCGAAGCGGGCGGCGCCTTCCGGCTCCAGCGGCCAGGTGACGCCGAGTTTGTAAAACTTCACCCCGAGCGCCGCCGCGCGCGTGCCCCGGATTCCCAGCAGATCGAGCGCCTCTTCGGTGTCCAGATAGCTCTTGCCCGAAGCGATGATGCCGATTTTGGGAGCGCCGCCCCCTTCCAGGATCATGCGATCGAGCGCATTGGCGCGAATGAAGGCGAGCGCGGCCGGAATCTTGTATTCGTAAGCCCGCGCCTCTTTTTCCAGGACATTGTCACCGCGCCGGATACCCAGACCGCCGGGCGGCATCTCGAAATCTTCCGGCAGGACGATATTCACCCGCTCGAGCGACCCGTCGATGGAGGCGCTTTGCTCGATATTGTCTTTGACGCATTTGATGCCGGTCCACACGCCCGCATAGCGCGACAGGGCCCAGCCATAGAGGCCGTAATCGAGCACCTCCTGCAAGCCCGCCGGGTTCATGACCGGCATCATGGCGTCGATGAATTTGAATTCCGACTGGTGCGCGGAAGTGGAGGATTCGCAGGTATGATCGTCGCCCATCAGCGCGATGACACCGCCATGTTTCGAGGTGCCCGCATGGTTGGCGTGGCGGAAGGCGTCGCCGGACCGGTCGACGCCCGGACCCTTGCCGTACCAGATGCCGAACACGCCGTCATACCGGCCCTGGCCGCGCAATTCCGCCTGCTGCGCGCCCCAGATGGCGGTTGCGGCCAGATCTTCGTTGATGCCCGGCTGAAAAACGATTGACCGCTCGGCCAGAAACTTTTCCGCCTGTATGAGTTGCCGGTCAAGCCCGCCAAGCGGCGACCCGCGATAGCCCGAGATATAGCCCGCCGTATTCAGCCCGGCACGGGCGTCGCGTTCATGCTGCATGAGCGCAAGGCGGACAATGGCCTGCGCGCCATTCACGAAAATCCGTGACTGGCTGAGGTCATATCTGTCGGTCAGGCTGACATGTTTCATGGGGGGATAAGGCCGTGCCGGGTTTTGAAATTCAACACAAATCTGTATGCGAATGCGCGCCGATTTGCGTTTAAGCCGCGATTGGGCATCATACACGCAAAACCGGGCGGGAAATCCACATTGAGGGGGGGAGACGCGCCGAGCCATGTCTCGCGATATAAAATTTTGGGGATTGATCGGCGTTGTATTCTTGGCGGTACTTTCCGGTTTCGCCGCCTATACCGTCCTGACGGCTCCTCTCTCCATAGAGCTGAAACTGGGCGCGGACCAGACCAACTCGGAGCCCTTTGAAATGGCGAGCGCCATCGCCCATGTGGTTGGGCGCAGTCACCCCGGCATCCGTATCGCGGTGAAAAGCACCGGCGGCTCGTCGCAGAACATGTCCCTGCTGGCCCAGGGAAAACTCGACATCGCACTGGTTCAGGCCGATGTCATCAGCCGCGGCGATGTCTCGCTTCTCGCCGTGCTCTATCCCGATCTGTTCCAGCTCCTTGTCCGCGAGGATTCCGGAATTTCGGCCATCAAGGATCTGGAGGGGCGCAGGATTGCCCTGCCCCCCGTTACCAGCGGCCAGTACCGGGCGAGGAGAAAAACACACCCTCCGGCAGAGCGAGGCAGCGCAGACCGGCGAAACACTCAAGTATAGTATAGCGGCGGCGGTTGGGTCTGACCGATCCGCACATCCTTCGAGACGGCGCTTCGCGCCTCCTCCCGATGAGGATTGCGTACGGAACAACAAGCATATGCCTCATGCTGAGGAGCGCCCGTAGGGCGCGTCTCGAAGCATCTGCCGCGAGCCAGGATCAATATCCCTCGCCATAGCGGGCCATTCAACAAGTCAGTACGTCCGCCCGAGATATTCAGCCTATCAATGCCGGCAATTCGGACAGGGATGCGATGACCGCCTTCGGCTTGCCGGGCAGTCGCTCGGGCGGCTGGCCGAACCTGTTGAGATGGGCAACCTGAAACCCGAAGCTCGCCGACCCGGCCACATCCCAGGCATTGGCCGACACGAAACAGATTTCCTCAGGGCGGGCGCCGGTCCGCTCCACCGCCAGCTGATAGACTCTGGGCGAAGGTTTGTAGATGCCTGCATCCTCAATCGAGATCGGATGGTCGATCAGCGCGGCGAGACCGGAATGGCGAATTGCCGAGCTGAGCATGGACGGCGCCCCGTTGGACAGGATCGCGGTGGTGTAACCCGCCTCCTTCAGCCGGGTCAGGGTGTCCCCGGCGTCGGGATAGGCCTCAAGATTTTCATAGAGGTTCATCAGCCGCTCGCGGATGTCCGCATCGCCGATCCCGTGAACCTCCAGGGCATAGTCCAGACCATCACCCGTAAGTTGCCAGAAATCGGCATGGGCCCCCATGAGACTTCTCAGCCAGGTATATTCCAGCTGCTTGCGCCGCCACAGATCGGAAAGGGGGCGGGCCGCATCGCCCAGTTCTTCGGCGATGCTCGCGGCCGGCGCGTGAATATCGAACAATGTGCCATATGCATCGAAGACACAGGCCTGTATGTTACTGAATGGCGGCATGGCAATGCTCCGGGCCGGCGGACCTTGGGGCCGGGGAGGTTTTCGATCCATTCCAGGCCGCCCCAGCTTAACGGCACTTGCGCACCGCGCGAAATCATGCTTTCGCCATAACAGTTTTTCGCATCGCGCTGGAGTGCTTCGGAGAAAAGCGGGAACCGGTTTTCCAACAAGAAGCACGTTAAATAAAAGAACCAGGGTCCGATTTCGATACCATCGAAATCGAGAAGACCCTGGAAGCGGACAGGGCCTGACCGATGGACACGCATATTTCCGTTAATTCCCACGGATCGGAAGTCCGCGACCTTGGACGCTTCGAGAAGCCGGTGCTTGTATGCGGCGGGGCCTATTCCAATCTGGAGGCCCTGTCGGCGCTGCTCGAGGCGGCGGACGCGCTGTCCATTCCGCCCGAGCGCATCATTCATACAGGTGACGTCATTGCCTATTGCGCCGACCCGGCGGAGACGGCGGAACTTCTGCGAAGCGCGCGGGTTCACGCCATCCTGGGCAATGTCGAGGAAAGCCTCTCGGCCAGCCTGGCGGATTGCCAGTGCGGCTTTGAGGCGGAGTCCCTGTGCAGCGCGCTGTCGGCGGAATGGTTCGCCTACGCCGATGCGCGCGTTGGCGATGAGCTTCGGCAATGGATGGGGCGGCTGCCCCGCCACCTCACCTTCGAGATGTCCGGGCGGCGCATACGCGTCGTCCATGGCGGCGTCAGGGAGGTCAACCGCTTTGTCTTCGCGTCACAGCCCGAGAGCGATTTGGAGGCCGAGTTCGCCGCCGCCGATGCGGATATGGTTATCGCCGGGCACAGCGGTCTGCCCTTTACCAGATTTGCCGGATCGCGGGTCTGGCATAATTCCGGACCCCTGGGGCTCCCCGCAAACGATGGAACGCTCCGCGCATGGTTCTCCGTCCTGACCCCGCGGGCCGGCGGCATCACGATCGAGCATCATGCGATCGACTATGATTTTGAGACGGCGCGGACAAAGATGGTCGAGGCGGGACTGTGCGCGGGATATGCGGACGCGCTGCGCACGGGGCTGTGGCCGAGCCTGGACGTTCTGCCACAACCCGAACGCCTCCAGACCGGCGCGCCGCTGGATCTGAGCGAGCCCATCCATTGGAAGCCAGGCGCCGCACTCCCAAACTTGTGAGCCATGAAAAACTTCTGGAAAGCTCAGCTCGCCGCTTTGTCGATCATCGCCGCCGCGCCCCACGCCGGCCAGGCCGCGTCATCTCCCAAAGTGGTCGTGACCATTGCGCCGGTTCATTCGCTGGTAGCGGGCGTTATGGAGGGGATCGGCGCGCCGGTGCTGCTGGTGCCCCCCGGTGCATCCGCGCACAGCTATACTCTCAAACCCTCCCAGGCGCGCGCGCTGAGCGCGGCGGGCGTCGTCATACGCGTGGGCGGCCAGCTTGAGAATTTTCTCGACCGCGCATTGGTGAATCTCGCCGGCAAGGCGGCGGTTGTGACCCTCGCCCAATCCCCGGGCATGATCCTGTATGCGCCGCGCGAAGGCGGTGTCTGGCGGAAACCCGGAGAACACGGCGAACGCCCGGGCAAACCCGGGGAACAGGGCCCCCGCACTCCCGGCAATATCGATCCGCATATCTGGCTTGACCCGGAAAACGCCAAACACATCGTCGGCGCGGTTTCCCTCACCCTGCAAAAGGCCTATCCGGACCATGCCGGGGCATTTGAGAGAAACACGAAAAAAATCATCGCCCGGCTCCGAAAGCTGGACCGCGAGTTGCGGGAGGCAACGGAGCCGGTACGCAGCAGGCCGTTTGTCGTGTTTCACGATGCCTACCGTTATTTCGAAGAGCGCTACGCCCTCAACGCGGCGGGCGCAATCACCATCAGCCCCGACCGGCCCGCCGGCGCGCGGCGGCTCGCCGAGATTCAGGCGCGGATAAGGTCGCAAGGCGTGGTCTGCGTGTTCGCCGAACCGCAGTTCCGGCCCGCGCTGGTGGAAATGCTGATAGCGGGCACGGGCGTGAAAGCGGGGGAACTTGACCCCGCGGGCGCCGGCCTCGCTCCGGGCGGGGAGCTCTATTTCAATCTTATGCGAAATCTTGCCGCCAGCCTGTCGGCCTGCCTGAAGCCAACCTTGTGAAAGCGGCGGTTTGCCCTGAAAAAAGACCGGGCGGCTCCTGATCGAGAGCCGCCCGGTCCGGACAATCGAAAACATAAACTGCCGGCGCGATTCCTAGCTGGCAATCCGCCGGTTGGTGACGATGACCTTCGTTCCCACGGGTGCGCGGTTGTAGAGATCGATCACGTCATTGTTGTAAAGGCGGATGCAGCCGCTGGTCACATTCTGACCCACGGTCCAGGGCGCATCGGTGCCGTGAATGCGGTAAAGCGTGGAGCCCAGATACAGCGCCCGGACGCCGAGGGGATTTTTCGGATCGCCGCCCTTGACATGACCCGGCAGGGCGGGGTTCTCACGCCGCATGCGCGCCGTCGGGGTCCAGCCCGGGTTCACCTTCTTGCGGCTCACCCGCAATGTGCCCGCCCAGGACGCGCGGCCGCTCGGCACGCCGATCGGGTAGCTGAGGGCGGAGCCCTTCTTGTGGACGTAATAGAGCCGCCGGTCGGCGAAGCTGACGATAATCGTGCCGCGGCCATATTTGCTTGAAAAACCGATTTCCCGGCGGCCGCTTTGCCATCCGCCGCCACCGCCGAAGAAACTGGAGAAAATGCCCTGCGCGGCCGCCTTTTGCGGTGTCATTGCGCTCATAAATCCAGCGACCGCCACCAGGGCCAGGCCGAGTTTTAACCAAGCAAATCTCTTCATTTCAAATCTCCCTTCCGATTGTCCCCGCCCGTCAATAGACAAAGGGCATTAACACAAACGTATATACTGCTACCGGTCCAACGGAGCTTCAAGAGGCGCGCCGCCCGGATTTCAACGTTATGGGGCCGAAATTGTGAGATTGTGGGCACAGTGTGGGAATTTAGCCACAGCTTTACCGGTGCGGGACCGGCGCGCCAAACCGGCGGCGCTTGAGAATCGGATGCGGTCCGGCGGTGCCGCGAGACCCGTTTGCAGACCGCGGAACCCCTCTCCCGGCAATTTGCCCGATTGGCTAATTAAAGTGATGTTCCGGGCGCAATCTAACATTTTAGTTGCGCGCGGCAGCGTGATAGGATGACATAGTAACCGGCCAATGCGTAGACGCTGGGCCCCGGCTTCGAAATTCGGGGTGAAATGGCTTGGCCATCGTCTTTCGCTCATCGTGGACCGGCCTCGATCTGGCTGGCCCCGTGAGAATGCGTTTTGTTGTTATTATTGGGAGGAAATAAATGTCCGCTAAAAGTAAAGCGAACAATGTATCGCGGCGCAAATTCCTTAAAGGAGGCGCGGTTGCGACAGGGGCGGCGGCGGCTACGGTAGCCTTCCCGCAGGTGTCCAGAGCTCAGACCACAACTCTGAAAATGCAGAGTTCCTGGGGCGCGAAGTCCATTTTCCAGGACATGGCGAAGCAATATGTGACCCGTATCGAAGCAATGTCAGGCGGCCGCCTGAAAGTCGATCTGCTGGCATCGGGCGCGGTTGTGAAGGCATTCCAGGTGCAGGATGCCTGCAACAAGGGCGTTCTCGACGGCGCGCATACGGTGACGGCTTACTGGTACGGCAAGAATAAAGCCGCGTCGCTGTTCGGCACCGGCCCGGTGTTCGGCGCCAATGCCTCGCAGATTCTGGCCTGGATTCATTATGGCGGCGGCAAGGAACTCTATCGCGAGCTGGTTCAGGACATTCTCAAATTGAACCTCGTCGGCTATTTCGCCATGCCGATGCCGACTCAGCCCCTGGGCTGGTTCTCAGAGGAAATCAAGAGCGCCGACCAGATGAAGGGCCTCAAATACCGCACGGTCGGTCTTGCAACCGACATCATGCAGGGCATGGGCGTGAAGGTCACCCAGCTTCCGGGCGGCGAAATCGTTCCGGCCCTGGAGCGCGGCGTGATCGAGGCCTTCGAGTTCAACAACCCGACGTCGGACCGTCAGTTCGGCGCCCAGGATGTGCGCAAGCACTATATGATGGGCTCCTATCATCAGGCCGCCGAGTTCTTCGAAATCATCTTCAACAAGGACAAGTTCCAGTCGCTCGCGAAAGAGCAGCAGGCGATCCTCGAATATGGCGCGGAAGCCGCGAATACGGCGAATTACGGCATGGCGATGGACAGCTATTCCAACTCGCTGCAGACGCTGATCAACAAGGACGGCGTCAAGGTGCACCGCACGCCGGACTCCGTTCTGCAGGCTCAGCTGACGTCCTGGGACAAGGTTCTCGGCAAGCTGACTTCGGATCCCTTCTTCAAGAAGGTCGTCGACAGCCAGAAGGCCTGGTCGCACCGGGTTGCCTATTATGACCTGAACAACGCAGCCAACTACAAGCTGGCGTTCAAGCACTACTTCCCGGGCGAGATTAAGTTCTAATCAACCCGGTACAACGCACAACATTCGGGACGGCGCCATACCGGCGCCGTCCCTGCCGCGTTTTTGAGTTGACGCTCGCGCGTCGGGGGGCACATTGGTCAACTTCATAAATTTCATCGACAAGATTACGTCCTGGGTGGGCAAGGCCTTCTCCTGGACCATCATGATCATGACCTTCGCCATGGCCTATGAGGTGTTCGTGCGCTACATGCTGCGCGACCCGACATCATGGGCCTTCGATTTCAGCTACATGATGTATGGCACGCTGTTCATGATGGCCGGCGCCTACACGCTTTCGCGCGACGGCCATGTGCGCGGCGACGTTCTCTACAGGCTGTGGAAACCCAGAACCCAGGCCAGGGTCGAGCTGGTGCTCTATTTTCTGTTTTTCTTCCCTGGAGTGCTGGCCCTCGTATTCGCCGGCCTCGACTATGCCGGCGAGTCCTGGTTCTACAAGGAAGTGAGCGTGATGAGCCCGGCCAACGTGCCGATCTTCCAGTTCAAAATGATAATTCCTTTCGCCGGGGGGCTCCTGTTCATCCAGGGGCTGGCCCAGGTCTGCCGCTGTATCATCTGTATCAAGACAGGGAAGTGGCCCGCGCATCTGGAAGACGTTGAAGAGATGGAAACCATGCTCCTCAAACAGGGCAAGGGCTAGACAGTCACAAAATTTGTATTGGGCCGCGAGCCCGGGGGCGAGAGTTGATGACTGATCCTCAAATAGCGGTGGCTATGCTCGGGATTTTCATCCTGACGATTCTGCTGGGTTTTCCAATCGCATTTACGCTGGTCGCGATGGGCGTGGCCTTTGGTTACTATGCTTACTGGGATCCCGAGCGCATGGGCCTGCTGAAGGCTGACGGGATTCTCGAGTATTTCGAAGCCCTTCTGAACAACCGCATATTCGACCTGCTGGTCAACCAGACCTATTCGGTCATGGCCAATGACGTGCTGACGGCCGTACCGCTGTTCCTGTTCATGGGCTATATCGTCGAGCGCGCCGGTGTCGTCGACCGGCTGTTTTCGACGCTTTATATCGCCACCCGCAACATGCCCGGATCGATGGCGATCGCGGCGCTTGTGACCTGCGCCATGTTCGCGACGGCGACCGGCATTATCGGCGCGGTGGTGACGCTTATGGGCCTGCTGGCATACCCGGCCATGCTCAAGGCGCGCTACGATACCAGCTTTGCATCCGGCGTAATCTGCGCCGGCGGCTGCCTCGGCATTCTCATTCCGCCGAGCATCATGCTGATCGTCTATTCGGCGACATCGAACGTATCGGTGGTGAAGCTGTATGCGGGCGCGATCCTGCCCGGCTTCATGCTGGCCGGTCTCTATATCGTCTATGTGATGGGCCGCGCGCTCATGAATCCCGAGATCGCGCCCAAACCACGCCCTGAAGACATCCCCGATGTCACCCGCGGGCAGGTCGCGATTATGATGGCGACCTCATTCTTCCCGCTGGCCTTCCTTATCTTTTCCGTGCTGGGCGCTATCCTGATGGGCCTGGCGACGCCATCGGAAGCCGCCTCGATGGGCGCGCTGGGCGGCATGGTGCTGGCCATCGGCTACCGGCTGGGCAACATGGCCCAGGGCACTGTCGTACCGGAATGGACAAACGCGCCGGAACATCCCTTCGAGGATTGGCTGCGCGCCCTGGGTCAGGGCGGCATCGCAACACTGGCCGGCGCCGGGATTTATATTCTGATGCATAGGTCGGCAGCGACATTCTTCGGCTTTGAGATGCCCAAGGAACCAGGATTCCTATTGAGCCCCGGCGTCAGCGTTGCCTTGACGTTCGCCATCGCCGCACTGAGCCGCAGCGCGCCCGATCTCACCAAAAGGATACTCGGAACCGTTTTCGCCTTTGGCCTGGCCGGTATTATTACCGTTGTGGGGATGATCGCCTTCTCCATCGTGAAGGGGTTGGTCAACGTCATTACCGGGCTGGGTATTCCAAGTTTTGCTCAAGTCAGCTTTGGGCCCCTTGTCGGTCTCGCGATTCTGTTCGGCATCTTCGGCTATCTCATAATCCGGTTCGGACCTCATGCCTTTTCCGCCTGGCTGTGGCCTTCGCAAAGGTCAATTGAGCGCGCCTACGCCTTCGCCGGCAAGGGCGTCGTCTGGGGCCTTTTTGGCGGCGCAATCTACACCGCCATGTTTACCGTGCTGGGCCTGAACGACACATTTGCCGAGCATGAGTTCAATCCGCTCGGCTTTGATATTGGCCTGCTCGTGGGCCTTGTCGCCTATTTTGCATGGAAGGTGAATCATCAGGGGCGCTTGAGAGAGTCGATCTATCTCTCCGTGCGCACCTCGGCCATGGTGTGCTGGCTGTTCGTCGGTTCATGGACATTCGCTTCGGTGTTTTCATATCTCGGCGGCGAAAAACTGATTGAGGAATTCGTTCTGTCGATGGACCTGTCACCGGTCATGTTCCTGATCATGGCGCAGGTCATCATCTTCCTGCTGGGCTGGCCGCTGGAATGGTCGGAGATCATTATTATCTTCGTGCCGATTTTCCTGCCCATGCTGCCGCATTTCGGCGTCGACCCGCTGTTTTTCGGGATCCTGGTGGCACTCAACCTGCAAACCTCGTTCCTGACCCCGCCAATGGCCATGGCGGCATACTATCTCAAGGGGGTGGCGCCCCCGCATGTTCAACTGATCGACATCTTCAAGGGGTGCCTGCCATTCCTGTCGATGATTTTCCTTTCGATGCTGATGTTGTATGTGTTCCCGGGGATCGCGCTATGGCTGCCTGAGGTCATATACGGGCGCTAAGGTCAGGATTCACTGATGGATTCCCATGTCACAGATCTAACCGGGCTGACCGCGGCGGATGCCGCGCGGCGCATCGCGACAGGCGAGATCACTTCCGCGATGCTTGTCGAGGCGTGCCTGGCGCGCATCAAGGAGCGCGATGAAAGCGTCCAGGCGTGGGAGCATCTGGACGAGGAATTCGCGCTGGAGCAGGCACGCAGGGCGGACGAGCGGCGCGCGCAGGATCTTTCGGCCGGGCCGCTGCACGGCGTGCCGGTGGGCATCAAGGACATCATCGATACCTGTGATTTTCCCACCGAGAACGGGACGCCCGCCCATGCCGGACGCCAGCCTGGCGACGACGCCGTACTGGTCAGTCAGCTCAAGGATGCCGGCGCCATAATCCTTGGCAAGACGGTGACAACGGAACTCGCCGTCCTCCATCCCGCGCGCACGCGCAACCCGCATAACCTTGAACACACGCCGGGCGGGTCTTCGAGCGGATCGGCCGCGGCCGTCGCGGACAATATGGCGCCCCTGGCGATCGGCACGCAAACCGGCGGCTCCGTCATCCGGCCCGCGTCCTTCTGCGGCGTTTACGGCTTCAAGCCGACCCACGCCATGATCTCGCGGACCGGCGTACTGATGCAGGCGCCCCCCCTCGACACGATTGGCGTGTTTGCGCGCTCGGTAGAGGATCTGGGCCTGATCACCGACTGCCTGACCGCCTATGACGCCCGCGACGCATGGATGAGACCGCGCAGCCGGTCGAGGCTTCGAGACATGGCGCTGCGGGAACCGCCGGTCGATCCGGTCTTTGCCTTCGTCAAATCCCCACCCTGGGACGAGTTTGCGGAGGATGCCACCAAACAAGCCTTCCCTGAACTGGTGGAGGCGCTTGGCGAGCAATGCGACGAGGTCGAGCTTCCGCAGGTTTTTTCCGCTGCGCTGGTTATGCAGAAGCTGATCCAGACCGCGGACATTGCGAAATTCTATGGACCCATTTCGGCGAAAGCTCCAGATGTGATCAGCGCGGCCCTGAGCGAACGCATTGAGCAGGGCAAGAGCATCACCGCCGTCGATTACAATACGGCGCTCGGTGTGCGCGAGGCGCTGAATGCCGGTCTTGATGAGGTATTCGAGCGCTATGACGCGATCATCACGCCAGCCTCTCCGGGGCCCGCACCCAAGGGCCTGGGCGCGACCGGAAGTCCGGTCTTCAACTCGATGTGGACTTATCTGGGCGTTCCCTGCGTGACCGTACCGCTGCTCGAAGCGGACGGTTTGCCGATGGGTGTCCAGCTGGTCGGTGCGCGCCATGACGATGGGCGGCTGTTGAGAAATGCCCGCTGGCTGGTTGAACATTTGAGCGCCAGCAGCGACAATGAATAGAGATTAGAGGTGGAACAGGGCGATGCTTGACAAGATTCTGGTTTTTATCTCAATGGCTGCGCTGATCGCGTTCCTGGGTGTCGTCGTCGGCTTTGTGCGGGAGCCCGATTTGATCATCGTCACGACGCTTATCGTCGCGTTGGCGGCGCATGACTTCTGGATTACCGTCTTCAAGCGCCGGAATGGCCCGGAGCTCAGGACCGGCGCCCCGCTGGAGTCTCTCCCGACCGGCGTGTCGGGCAAGCCTGCCTCGCGCAAGAAATCACCGGCAAAGAAGAAAACAGGGCGGAAAAAACCCGCCAAGGGCAAGAAATAAACCAGTGCGTATCACCGATAAGCATGTCCCCGCGAAGGCGGGGATGGGAACCGGTTACCGGAAAAATGATACGCATAAACAAAGCAGAGATCGCGGTTTTGATTCCATCAAAACATGAAGCGGGCTAGGGCCTCTCGCTAAACCACCGGATAAACCGGCTCGCGCCCGGCCAGCACCGCGTCGATATTGTCCAGCGCCGCGAAGCCCATCTCATTGCGCGCCTCGATCGTGGATGTCCCCATATGCGGCAGCAAAAATGCGTTCTCCAGCGCGTAATAGCCTTCATGGATTTTCGGCTCGCCCTCAAAGACATCAAGTCCGGCGGCGGCAAGGCGGCCCGATTTCAGCGCCGCGATGACATCTTCGTCCGCAACCAGATCGCCGCGCGCGGTGTTGACCAGAATCGCGCCTTGCGGGAGTTTTTCGATCGCCGCCCTGTTGATGCAATATTTGGTTTGCGGCGTTGAAGGTGCATGCAGCGAGAGCACATCGCTGACGCCCAAAAGCCCATCCAGCGTGTCGTGAAATACCGCGCCCAGTTCCCTGTCTTGCGAAACACGGTTGCGCGAGTGATAGTGGATTTCCATGTCGAAACTCCGGGCGCGCTTCGCCACCGCCTGCCCGATCTGACCCAGACCCAGGATGCCGAGCCGCTTGCCGCTGAGCCGCATGCCCAGAAGCTGCATCGCCTCCCAGCCGGGCCAGGACCGCGACCGCAGCATATGCACGCCCTCGCTCACACGGTGCGCCGCGCCAAGCAAGAGCAGCATGGCGACCTCGGCCGTCGAGATGGTCACCGCATCAGGGGTATTGCCCACGCGCAGCCCATGTTCGCGCGCGGCATCCAGATCGATGTGATCGGTGCCGACGGAGAATGTCGCGAGGATTTTTACTCTATCGGGCAACCGGGAGATGAGACCGGCGTCGAATTTCTCCGAGAGGCAGCACAGGATTGCATCCGCGCCGGAGGCCTTTGCCAGGATTTCCCCGCTCTCCATGACATAGTCGGAGCCGCTCTGCACGACGTCATAGTCCCGCGCCGCGCGCGCCAGAACGTCCGGCGGAAGATGCCGGGTAATCAGGATGCGTTTCTTGGTCGGCATGCGCGTCTCTTCCTGCCTTCTTTACCGGGCGGGAAGAATAACGCGCCCGCCCGCGGCAGGCGAGGACAATCAGCTTGCCGGGCTGACGTGAACCGGTATGCGCAGATCGGCCGTTTCGGGCTCAAGGCAAATCTCGTCGGAGCAGGTCTGAACCCGCAGCTTCGCGGTGAGAGAACCCTTTGGCGTCTTGGAAATCTTGGCCTTGAGTTCCACCGTACCGTCAAAGAGCGCCAGCTCCTTGTCGTGGAACCCGAGCTTGACCAGCTTGTGGGGCGGATAGGTGATCTCGGCGTCACCCGCGCCCACGACCGACAGCTCGGTTGGAATGAAAAACTCCTCCAGCGGCGTGTTGGAATTGATATGCCAGCCTTTGGCGACCTTGATCGACACGCTGACCACGCCCGAGGACGGATCGAGCGAAGCCCTGGCGTCGACGAGGCCTTTGGACATGTATTGCCGCGGACCCGCGCCGCCGCGCAACTGGATATCGGCGGCCAGCAGGGAATAGGCATTGGACTGCGGGCTCCTGACCGCAAGACCCGAAAGGGCCGCGAGCAGCGCCTCGCCATTGATGCGGTGTTCGGGATCTCCGGCGCGGCGGGTCAGTTTGGCGAACGCCTCGAGCGCGGCGGCGTTGCCGGACGGCGTGCCGGAGTCCGTGCGCGCCTTGGCCTTGCCGAAGGTGTTGAGAGATGCGGTCATGTAGTAATCCCCCGCCTTCTCGTCCCGGAAGTTCTTCACCATTTCCTTGATGAGAGTTTCGGCGCGCTCAAGCCAGACCTTGCCGCCGGTCAGGTCATAGAGTGCGATGAAGCCCAGCGCGCCGAAGGCATGGTCTTCCTGCTGGCCGTCCAGCGCCGCCCTGCCCTCGAAAAAGGCGCGCTTCAACGCGCCGTCGACACGCATCTTTTCCCACATGAAAGTGCCGGCCTTGAGCGCGGCGGCCTCGTAGCGTTTCTCGCCAAAGGTTTCGGCCGCCTCGGCAAAGGCCACCATCATCATGCCGTTCCACGCGGTGACGACCTTCTCGTCACGGTGAGGCACTTCGCGTTTGGCGCGCGCCTTGGCGAGCTTTGCGCGGATTTTACCAATGCGCGCATTGAATTCGTCTTCATTCACACCGAGCTTCTTTGCGAGTTTGTCCGGCGTATTGGGAAAGCGGAGTATCGAGGAGCCGCTTTCGTAATTCCCTTCAAACGTCACACTGAATGCGGTCTTGGCGAATTCCGCGTCCTTTTCGTCAAGCGCTTCGTCGATCTGCGCGTCGGTCCATAGATAGAACAGGCCTTCTTCGCCTGGTTCTCCGGCATCGCGCGCGGAGTAAAACCCGCCCTGCGGGGAGGTCATGTCGTCAAGCACGTAATCCAGCGTGCGCCGGGCCGCGGCGGCGAGGCGCGGGGCGCCGTTCAGGCGGTGGGTGCGCACCAGCGCCCGGGTCATCAACGCCTGGTTGTAGAGCATCTTCTCGAAATGCGGCACGAACCATTTTGCATCGACCGTATAGCGATGAAATCCACCGCCGACATGATCCTGCATGCCGCCGTCCAGGATGGATTCAAGCGTGTGGGAGACCGCATCGAGCGCCTCGGCGTTGCCGTCCTTTTCGGCCATGCGCAGCAGAAAAAGCAGCAGCGACTCCTGCGGAAATTTCGGCGCGTCGCCAAAACCGCCATAGACCAGATCATAGTCCTGCAACAGCGTGTCAGCCGCTGTTTTGAGTATCTGCGGAGAAATCTCCGCCGCCTCCACGCGGCGGGTCATTATGGTGTCGATCCTGCCGGCGAGCTTTTCCGCGTCCCGCCTCAAGGAGACCTCGTCGCGCAGCCAGAACCCTGCCACCTGCGAGATCAGCGAGCGGAACGCGTCGGGCGGAAAGTAGGTGCCCGCGTAAAACGGCTTCTTGTCCGGCGTCAGGAACACCGTGTTGGGCCAGCCGCCGGCGCCGGTGATGAGCTGGGTCGCCAGCATATAAGTCTCGTCAACATCCGGGCGGCGCTCGCGGTCCACCTTGATGGAAACAAAATTCGAATTGAGTATCTCGGCGATTTTCTCGTCCACGAAACTCTCGCGCGCCATCACATGGCACCAGTAGCAGGTGGAGTAGCCCACCGACAGAAAGACCGGCTTGTTTTCCTTTTTTGCCTTCTCAAACGCCTCATCGCCCCAGCTGTACCAATCGATCGGATTGTAGGCATGCTGGCGCAGATAGGGGGAGGCGGCGTTCAGCAGGCGGTTCGCTTTGCGCACCTCGCCCTCCCCCGAACTCGCGGCAAAAGCCCCCGGGAGACCAAGCAGAAGAACGAAAAAGGCAGCCAGCACATGTTTCATGGTCCTGAACTTCCCGTGATGCCGAATTTACTTATAGCGCGAATACCCTAGGGACCGCACGCTCCGCATGCGAATAAAACATGCGTGAAGCTGAATATACCAATTATGCGGGCAGCCGGCCCGGTTTTCCCGGCATGCGGCGAACAGGCCAATTCAACCAACACAGTCGAAATACAACTTATTAGTGCGGAAAGAATTTATTAACTACACACTCATAGGTTGAGCGATACCAATTGTTCGCTGTCTGAGCCCGCGACGATTTCAGATGCATCCCGGGTTCGAGCAGGCAGTTACCTCGGAAATGCAGGCAGTTACCTCGGAAATAGTGTGGAGACTGGTTAATGGCGCGCGAGACCTCACTCACCGGTGTTGAGCAATTTTTTGAAGAGAATGAACTCATCGTAAGCAAGACGAACCTGAAAGGGCATCTCACCTATTGCAATGACGTGTTCCTGCGCATTTCCGGTTACAGCGAACCGGAATGTCTCGGCCAGCCGCACTCCATGATCCGGCACCCGGAAATGCCGCGCTGCATCTTCGGACTGCTCTGGGAATCGATCCAGGACGGACGTGAAATCTTCGCCTATGTGGTCAACCGCTGCAAGAATGGCGACCATTATTGGGTCAACGCCCATGTGACCCCCAGCCGCGACGGCTCGGGAAACATAGTCGGCTATCACTCCAACCGCCGCGTGCCCGACCGCAGAATTCTCGAAGGCGCGATCATACCGCTCTACAAGGATTTGCTTGCCGAGGAACAAAAGCACTCCAATCGCAAGGGCGGTCTGGAGGCGTCAGGCGTCATGATCGCGAACCTCCTGAAGGAGCAGAATCTGGAATATGACGAATTCATCGCGACACTCTAGGTCAGAAAAAATGGGTACTCTTTTCATGTTTTCCAATGACACCAAATCAGCTGTCGCAAGGGCGATTGAAGTCTGCGAAGCCGCCGGCGATGGAGACTTCGAGGCGCGCATCATCAATATCACCGAGAAAGGCGATGCCGCCAGATTGCTGCATGCGATCAACCGTTTGATCGACCGGTCCGACGCCTATGTCCGTGAATCGCGGGCGGCGCTCGAATATGTGGCGGCCAACAAGTATTTCCGCCGCATCTCCGAGAAAGGGATGACCGGTGTGTTCGGCGAGGCGAGCCGGACGGTAAACGACGCGATGGGCGTGATGGAAGAACGGGTCAAAGCCTTCACCGAGGTGGTTCACAATTTTGAAGCTCAGATGAGCGAGGTCGTGAAGTCCGTCTCTTCCGCCGCGACGGAACTCGACGCGTCCGCCAAGTCCATGGAGAGCACCACGTCGACCGCCAACGATCAGGCGGCGGCGGTCGCGGCTGCCGCTGAAGAGGCTTCCGCAAATGTCGGCTCCGTGGCGGCGGCGACGGAGCAGATGACCAATTCGATCGGAGAAATCAATCAGCAGGTCTCGCAATCGGCTCAGATCACCTCCGACGCGGTCAAGGAAGTGCAGCAGACCAACAGAGACATCAGCGGACTCTCCGCGGCATCGGAAAAGATCGGACAGGTGGTTTCTCTCATCACCGACATTGCCGATCAGACCAATTTGCTGGCGCTCAACGCCACGATCGAGGCGGCGCGGGCGGGCGAAGCGGGAAAGGGATTTGCCGTGGTTGCATCGGAAGTGAAGGGACTGGCAAGCCAGACCGCGAAAGCGACCGAGGAAATCGGCGCGCAGATCTCCGAGATCCAATCCGCCAGCAATCAGGCCGTTACGTCGATCGAAACCATCGGCGCGACAATCGCCAGGGTCGACGAGATTTCAAGCTCCATCGCCGCCGCGGTCGAGGAACAGAGCGCCGCAACATCCGAGATCGCGCGCAATATCGACCAGGCGGCATCGGGGACATCCGAAGTCAGCTCGAACGTTACGCTGATCTCCCAGGCCGTCGGCGAGTCCGGCGCGGCTGCGAGCCAGGTTCTGAGCGCGTCGGGCGAACTCTCGCAAAAGGGCGAAACCCTGCGCCGCGAAGTCGATGAATTCCTGACCGAGGTGAAGAAGGTTATCTAGGGACTTTGCCGAGCCTGGACGCAGCAGGCGGGGAGTAAGTTGTATCCGGCTAACCTGCTGTACGCCGGGCAAGTTCAGCGCGGGCGGCCTCCGCCAGAAACCGCGACCGGTTTTTAGCAACCGTATCTATTTCATCGAGCAGAGCTTCGTCGAGGGTCACATTTACGCGCTTTGCACGGCCCGGAACCGTCACACCAACGACCGTTACGGCGATCATCGTGACATCTGGATCGGCGGCCACATCCTCCACTGCTGTGGGTTTGGGCAGAGCTTCGCCGTCCTGAACCATGAGCGCAACGTGACCGGCCAGCGCCTCATGCGCATTCACCAGCGCTTCTTCCGCCGTGTCGCCAGCGCTGACGCAACCCGGGAAGTCCGGAAATGTCACGCCATAAACGCTGTCCGGTTCCTTTTCCAGAATCGCGGGAAAAAATAATTTTGCCATCAGATTTGCTTCATCCACACATCGGGTGACTCTGCAATCATGAAAGCTTCACACCCGAGCATTTCTCGATACTCTTTAACGTGCCAATGGGCAGATTCTTCACCGGATGCGGGACTGTGATTTTGCCCGGCTTCCGGTCGTGCTTGAAATGCACGTGACTGCCAGTCTGGCCTACTTGAATCCAGCCATCCTGTTTAAGGGCACGGATGATGTCCCTGCTCGATCGAGGCATTCAGAAAATATCCTATAGTCATCTTGTTCCTTCACGTGGCCCCTGCCTCTCAAATCCGACTACGTCCCCAATCTGGCCTTTGTTTCAGTAAAGGCCTTACACACTTCATACATACGATTCGTTAGCCTAGCAAGCATTAGTGTGTATATTATACGCATCATTTTCCTTCCCCTGGCCTCGGGCGCGCAAACCTTTATGTTTGCGGGCCATGAAATTCCGGACCGCAACATCTTCACGTATATCGGGCCGCGCACTCGCCGCCCTGCTCCTGGCAGCTTGGTTTCTGCTGACCCCGTTTGGCGCATCCGCGCAGCTTGCCCCGCAGGACCCCCGCGCCGAACCGGAAGCGGCGACCGGGTGGCAGGAGAAGGCGCCGGTTACTGCCCAGCGCCATATGGTGGTTGCGGCGCACCCCCTCGCCGCCAGCGCGGCGCGCGAGATGCTGCGCCGGGGCGGCGGCGCGGTGGATGCGGCAATTGCCGCGCAGATGGTGCTGAACCTTGTCGAGCCGCAGTCTTCCGGCCTCGGCGGCGGCGGCTTTCTGGTTTACTGGGACGCGAAATCGAAAACTCTCGTCACCTATGACGGGCGCGAAACGGCTCCGCAAGCCGCCAGACCCGGCAGGTTCATGGTGAACGGGCGGCGCAGGGATTTCTATTCGGCCATGAAGAGCGGGCGTTCGGTTGGCGTGCCCGGGCTGGCGCGGATGCTGGAGCTGGCCCACGCCAGGCATGGCAGGCTCCCCTGGCGCGATCTGTTCCAGCCGGCCATCAAACTCGCGCAAGACGGCTTTCCCGTGGGCGAGCGGTTGAACAAGCTGCTGCGGGTGAGCCGCGCCAGCGCGCTCTCCCGCGAGGCGCGCGCCTATTTTTTCGATAAAACCGGCAACCCCTGGCCCGTTGGCTACAGGCTCAAAAATCCGGCCCTCGCCAAAACGCTTCGCGATCTGGCCAGCCGGGGCGCGGAAGCCTTTTACAGCGGACCCATTTCCGCCGCCATCATCGGCGCGGTGAACAGCGCGCCCGGCAGCCCGGCGGACATGACATATTGGGATTTCAGCAGCTACCGTGCGAAGGAGCGCCCGCCCGTCTGCGCGCCCTACCGCGCGTATAAAATATGCGGCATGGGCCCGCCCTCTTCCGGCGCGCTGACCATCGCTTATGTCCTGCAACTGCTGGAGCCGTTCGATCTGGGCAAGGAGCCTCTCAATCCCAATGCGCTGCATCTGGTGTCCGAGGCGCAGAAGCTCGCCTATGCGGACCGGGGGCGCTACATGGCCGATGCCGATTTCGTACCCGTTCCGAAGGGTTTGCTGGCAAAATCCTACATCGCCAGCCGGCGCAAGCTCATCGACGCCAATACCGCTATGCGGCGCGCGGAGCCCGGCCGCCCGCCCGGAGCGCGCCATGACACGTTCGGCCAGGACGGGACTTCCGAGAATTCGGGAACGACGCATATTTCCATTGTGGACGGCGAAGGCAATGCGGTCTCCATGACGACAACCATCGAGACCGCCTTCGGCTCCGGCCTCATGACAGGCGGATTTCTGCTCAATAACGAGTTGACGGATTTCGCCTTCCTGCCAGCCGACGCGAAGGGCCGCCGCGTCGCCAACCAGGTGGAAGGGGGCAAGCGCCCGCGCTCTTCCATGTCGCCCACGATCGTATTCGACGATAGCGGCAAGCTGCACATGGTGCTGGGCTCTCCGGGAGGCTCGCGCATAATCCTCTATGTGCTCAAGGCGCTGATTGCGCATATCGATTGGGGGCTCGGCGCGCAGGGGGCCGCGTCCCTTCCCGCATTCGGCAGCCGCAACGGGCCATTCGAGATCGAGGCCGGCCCCTGGGCGGCAGGCCCCACACGGGCCATGCGGGCACGCGGACACAATGTGCGCATTTCACCCATGACCAGCGGCCTGCATGTGATTGTCTCGCGCGAGGGCGGCCTCGAAGGGGGGGCCGACCCCAGACGCGAAGGTGTCGCACTGGGCGACTAGAGCAACTTCCGACCAAACGGTTCCGTATGGCCGGAAGTTGCTCTAGACTCAATGGCGCTAAACTGATGCCAATGCTGCTGATGCAGCGCGTCGCTTCTGGAGCTTTTTGGTCCCTTGCAAAAGAAAAAGATTACAGTTCGAGGCGCCGGGATCGCCGGGCTATGGCAGGCCTTCACGCTGGCGCGCGCCGGGCACGATGTCACGCTCATTGAGCGCAGCAAGAAACCTTTCGAGGGCGCGTGCAGTTTTTACGCCGGCGCCATGCTTGCGCCCTATGCCGAAGAGGAGGGCGCGGAAGCGCTGATCCGCGAACTCGGACTGCGCTCCATCGAGCTTTGGCGCGAGGCCTATCCCGAGACCCATATCCAGGGGAGCCTCATCGTCACGCCGCCGCGCGACCGCCGTGAGCTTGACCGGTTCGAGCGCATGACCCAGGGGCATGAACGGGTCAATGAAAGCCAGATCGCGGAGCTGGAGCCCGATCTCGCGGGCCGCTACACAAGCGGGCTCTATTTTGCCGGGGAGGCCCACGTCCATCCGCATCAGGCAATGGATTTTCTGCTGAGCGCGGCCGAAGAGGCCGGCGCGGTGGCCCATTTCGGGCGTGAAGACGCGCCGGGGAGCGCCGATCTGGTGATCGACTGCCGGGGGCTCGGCGCGCGCGAGGATTTGAAAGAGTTGCGCGGGGTGCGCGGTGAGCGGCTGGTTATCCGCTCCAGCGAGATCGCCTTCACCCGTCCCATCCGCCTTCTCCATCCCCGCTTCCCGCTCTATGTGGTGCCCTGGGGATACGGCTTCTTTCTGGTCGGCTCCACCCAGATCGAGAGCGACGAGGCCGGACCGGTCACCGTGCGCTCCGCGCTGGAGCTGCTGTCCACGGCCTACGCGCTGCACCCGGCCCTGGGAGAGGCCGAAGTCGTCGGCTTCGGCGCCGGCGCACGCCCTGCATTCTCAGACAATTCACCCAGGATTATTGTCAAGGGCGGCCATATCCATGTAAACGGTCTCTACAGACACGGATTCCTGCTGGCGCCGGCCCTGGCGGAATTGACGGCACGCTATATCGAGGACGGCGCCACGCACCCGGAGGTGTTCTCTTGAAGATTACAGTCAACGGCGAATTGACCGAAACGCGCGCCAGAACCCTTGGCGAATTATGCTCGGCGCTCGGGCACGGGCGGGGTAAGATCGCCACCGCGCGCAACGGCGATTTCGTGCCCGTAACCGAGCGGGCGAAGACGCTTATCGCCGAGAACGACAAAATTGAAATCGTGGCGCCAAGGCAGGGCGGATGATGCTTGAATTTTATGGAACCAAGCTTGACTCGCGGCTGCTGATCGGCACGGCCCTTTACCCCTCGCCGCGGATCCTGAGCGACGCGGTCAATGCATCGGGTTCGAAGCTGGTCACCGTCTCGGTGCGCCGCGAGGCCGCGCGTGCGCGCAGCGGTCAGGGCTTCTGGGAGATCATCAAGCAGCTTGACGTTTGCGTTCTGCCGAACACGGCCGGGTGCAGAACCGTGAAAGAAGCGGTGACAACCGCGCAGATGGCGCGCGAGCTGTTCGAGACGGACTGGATCAAGCTCGAGGTCATCGCCAATGACGACACGCTTCAACCCGAAATATTCGGGCTCGTCGAAGCGGCGCGCATTCTCAACGATGACGGCTTCAAGGTGTTCCCCTATATGACCGAGGACCTCGGCGTGGCGGAAAAACTGGTGGCGGCGGGCTGCGAGGTCCTCATGCCGTGGGGCGCGCCCATCGGCTCGGGGCAAGGCCTTGCCAATCCACTGGCGCTGAGAACCATGCGCGCCTATTTTCCCGATATTCCGCTGGTGGTGGATGCGGGCATCGGCAAGCCGTCCCACGCCGCGCGCGCCATGGAAATGGGCTATGACGCGATATTGCTCAATACCGCCATCGCCAAGGCCGGCGACCCGGTCAAGATGGCCAGGTCTTTCGCCATGGCCATCGATGCGGGACGCCTCGCCTTCGAGGCCGGGCTGATGGAGCCGCGCGACATGGCCAGCCCCTCAACGCCGGTCGCGGGCACGCCCTTCTTCAAGCTCGGCGATGCTTCATAAGTTCTATCCCGTATTGCCGGACATCAGCTGGCTTGAACGGCTGGTGCCGCTCGGCGTCAAGACCGTGCAGCTGCGTCTGAAGGATGCCGAAACGCCGGAAATCAGGCGGCAGATCGCGGCAGGCCTTGAACTCTGCGCCGCTCATGACTGCCAGCTCATCGTCAATGATTACTGGCGCGAGGCGATCGCGCTTGGCGCGGATTACATTCATCTGGGGCAGGAAGATTTGGCCGGGGCCGATGTCGCCGCGATCAGGGCGGCGGGGATGAAGCTCGGCATTTCCACCCATTCCCATGAGGAACTCGAGATCGCGCTGAAGGCCGAACCCGATTATGTGGCGCTCGGCCCCGTCTATGAGACCAAACTCAAAAAGATGAAATGGGCGCCGCAGGGGCTAACCCGCGTCAGCGAATGGAAATCTCTCATCTCCTGCCCGCTGGTGGCGATTGCCGGGATCACGGTTGAACGCGCGCCCGGCGTATTGGCCGCGGGGGCGGATTCGCTTGCCGTGGTGACCGATGTCATCGCCCACCGCGACCCTGAGGCGCGGGTCAGGGAATGGCTGGAGGTGGTCGCGGCCGCTGATGCCTATCTGTGAGCTTTCAATCCTATTCAAATTGCACCTCATGCTGAGGAGGCGCAAAGCGCCGTCTCGAAGCATGGCGGCATAGAATGAACGTGCGAGCGGGTGGCCATCCTTCGAGACGGGCCGGAGCCTGTCCTCGGGCTTGCCAACGGCAAGACCCGGGGGGCCCTCCTCAGGATGAGGTGAATGCCGATTCAGCCTAAAGCGCGTTGAGAGCAACCAGCATGAATCCGCTGATGAACAGCATCCACAGCACCACGCGTTCAAACTGCGCCTCGTCGAGCCGTTTGTATCCCGCCATCCCGAGCCCCATGCCCGCAAGCGCGGCCGGAACGCAATAGAGCGCCAGAGTCCAGAGCTCCCACGTCACCAGCCCCTGCGTGGCATAGCCGGCGAAGGCGACGAGAATGATGATCTGGTTGAAGGGCTGATAGACCGCCCGCTGTTCATCCTTGCTCCAGCCGCGCAAGCCAATCCACACGGTTGAAAACGGCGCTGGAATGGAGGCGAACCCGCCGAGCACACCGCCGCCAAAGCCCGCGATCAGGTCGCCCGCACGGCCGGTTTTCTTGATCCTGATCTGCGGCAGGATCACTAAGCGGAACAGGGCGTAGAAAATAAGGAAAAGCCCCGTGGAGATCTTGAAGATGACCGGATCGAGTTTGGCCAGCAGCATGACGCCCAGCGGCAGGCCGGCCGCCGCTCCGGCAAAGAATGGCGCGAGGCGCCGCCAGCTTATGGCGTGGGCATAGGCACGCAGCGTGAAGGCGGTTGTCGCCAGTGAGCAGATGCTTATCAGCGGCACCGCAAGCACCGGATCGATCACAAACAGCCAGAAGCCAAGCGCGGCAATCCCGGTGCCGAAGCCGACCAGCCCCATGACCAGGCCCGCAAGGGTGGCGCCTGTCACCAGGAACGCGATGGTTTCGATGGGCAGCATGAAAGAAGTCCTGCGAGAACGCCGAATGGCGCCTGCAAACTAAAGCATTTCTTTGAAAAATGTGAGAGATTTGGTTATGCGCGAGCCGGAAACACACTCTACGGAATCCACGCAATGACCCGTACCCTCACCCCTGAACAGGCGCGCCGCTACTATGAGCGCAATGCGCACAAACAGGACGCACAGGGCTGGTACGAAGACGCGGCGCTCGAACGCCTGATCGCATTGGGCGATTTCGGCAACGCAGAGGCGGTGCTCGAAGTCGGCTGCGGGACGGGTAAGCTGGCGGAGCTGCTGTTGCGCGATCACATGGGCGCGCACGCCACTTATATCGGCGTCGACATCTCAAACTCCATGCTGGCCCGGGCCGGAACACGGCTGAAACACTATCTCCCGCGCGTAAAACTCTCCCCCGCGGACATCACGCTGGGTCTGGCGGCAAGCGACGCCACAAAGGACCGGATCGTCGCCACTTACGTGTTCGACCTCCTGTCCATGGCCCATTCCAGAAACCTGCTGACCAATATGCACCGGGTGCTGCGCCCCGGCGGCCTGATCTGCCTCGCCAGGCTGACGCGCGAGAGCGAAGAAGCCGGCATGAACGTCTTTTCTCAATTATGGACGCTCATCCAGCGCCGGTGGCCGTGGCTTGCCGGCGGCTGCCGTCCGGTCGCGTTGCGCCCGTTACTGGACAGGACCCGATGGCGGATCGTGGCGCATGAAACCGTCGCACCCAGAGGGCTGGCATCCGAAATTCTCATCGCCCGGAAGCTGTGAGTCCGCTGCCTCGCTCCCGGCCGCGTATTCAGATACGGGGGCCGGGCATGCATATTCCCGGCGGCAGAATTTCCGGACTATCGGGTTCGAATAACTCCCCGGGGCCGGAATCGTCGTTAAGAAAGTATTGAGGCGTTGTTCTCTATAGTGGCCGACATAGTTACTACCGGCAGTCTGGTTAGACTTTACGCTGGCACGCGCCGCGGCATAGCGGAAACGGTGAGCGCGCGGGCGCATTTGAGAGGGTTGGGGTGGACGAGCGCTCGCAATACAAGACCGCACTCGGTTTGGCCAAACGGGCGCTCGACTATATCGCGAGATATCAGACGCCGCCGACGCCGCACGCCTATGAGCTTTTCTATACTGTTTGCGCCGGACTGAACCCGGACCTGAACAAGGCCCTGGCCGACATCATCGCTGAAAAGCGCAAACTCTCCGCCGCCGACGCCGAACGGCTCCATAAGGGATTTATATCGACGGAACTGCCATCGGAAACGATGGAGACCGTCGGCGCGCAAATGAACGGCCAAATGTCCGAGCTGCTCTCGCTTCTGGGCTCCGCGGCCGCAAACACCAGCAATTATCAGGCCTCACTGGAGAACGCCGAGCAAAAACTCTCCGGCGGGGCGGCGTCGCAGAATGTCGAGGCCCTGGTCGGTACGCTGCTGACGGCGACAAAAACCATGGCCCAGGCGAATACCGAGATTGCCGAAAATCTCGAGACCTCGCGCGCGCAGGTCGAGCAACTGGAAGACTGCCTGAAGGTCGCGCGCGAGGAATCCGCGCGCGACGCCCTCACCGGACTTATCATCCGCAGGCACTTCGACCGGCTGCTGGACGAAGCCATCCTGAACGGGGCCAACAGCGGCAAGCCCACTTCCCTTCTTGTCGCCGATATCGATCACTTCAAGGAATTCAATGACAAATACGGGCATATCGCGGGAGACTCCGCGCTTCGCTATGTCGCCAGCTGTATCAAATCGAATATCAAAAACAAGGATACCGCCGCGCGCTATGGCGGCGAAGAGTTTGTTGTCATCCTGCCGGACACCAGCCTTGAACACGCCTTTGGCGTGGCCGAACGCATCCGCCATCTGATCAACTCGCGGGAGCTGGTGAAGAAGGCAACGAACGAGAATATGGGGCGGATATCGGTGTCTATCGGCGTCGCCGAACTGGTTGCCGGGGACACCGCCGAGTCGTTCCTCAACCGCGCGGATATGTGCATGTATGCGGCCAAGAATTCCGGCCGCAACCAAGTGATGGACACCACCGAGCCGGAACCGGCCGCCAACAGCGCGGCCTGAGGGTCAGGCCCTCCGCCCGCACTTCCGATCCTGAAACTCCCTCAGCCCTTGGCCACCTCGTGGCCGGCCAGCATTTCAAGCGCCTTGACCATGGCTGAGTGATCCCACGCCGATCCGCCATGGGCGGCGCAGGCATTGAACAGCTCCTGCGCCGTCGCCGTGTTGGGCAGCGCGACGCCGATGGCTCTGGCGCTTTGCAGCGCCAGATTGAGATCCTTCTGGTGCAGCTCGATGCGGAACCCGGGATCAAATGTGCGCTTGATCATGCGTTCGCCATGCACCTCCAGGATTTTCGACGATGCGAAACCGCCCATCAGCGCCTCGCGCACCTTGGCCGGATCGGCTCCGGCCTTGGACGCGAACAGGAGCGCCTCGCTGACCGCCTCGATATTGAGCGCGACGATGATCTGATTGGCGACCTTGGTGGTCTGTCCGTCGCCATTGCCGCCCACCAGCGTGATATTCTGGCCCATCAGCTCGAACAGCGGTGTGGCCGCGTCGAAAGCCTTCTTCTCCCCGCCGACCATGATGGTCAGGGACGCGGCCCTAGCGCCGACCTCGCCGCCGGACACCGGCGCGTCGAGATAGTCGCAGCCCAGATCATTGATCCGCTTTGCAAACTCCTTGGTCTCGATCGGCGCGATGGAGCTCATGTCGATGACGGTCTTGCCGCCCGAAAGACCTTCCGCCACGCCGTTCTCGCCGAACAGGACCTGCGCGACATGGGGCGTGTCGGGCACCATCACAATGATGACGTCGCTGGCCTCGGCCACTTCCTTGTTCGAGCCCACGACCTTGAGCCCCTTGCCGGTCAGCTCGCCCGGAGCCGGTGTGGCGTGAACCGCCGTGCACACGGCGTGCCCGCCGTCAATCAGATGACCCGCCATCGGCGCGCCCATGATGCCAAGGCCGATGAAGCCGATATTCGCCATGTCTGCTCTCCTCAATTATCCGGTGGAATTTCTGGAACCCCTAGCGCGCCGCCTCGAACCAGCCAAGACCCTCAAGCGTTGTCGTGGCGGGCATGTATTCGCAGCCGATCCAGCCCTTGTAGCCAATGCGGTCCAGATGGCCAAAAAGGAAGGGGTAGTTAATCTCTCCCGTACCCGGCTCATGCCGGCCCGGCGTGTCGGCAAGCTGGATATGGGCGATGCGCGGCAACAGGCGCTCCATGGTCGGCGCCAAGTCTCCCTCCATGATCTGCATGTGATAGATATCGTACTGGATGTAGAGATTATCAGAAGCCGCTTCGGCAAGAATCTCCTCCGCCTGAGCGGATCTATTCAGATAAAATCCGGGGATGTCGCGCGTATTGATCATCTCGATCAGGAGCCGGATGCCGGCCTTTTCGGTTTCGCCCGCGGCGAACCGCAGATTGCTCACATAGGTTTCGCGCAGTTCCCGCGGCGCGGCGCCCTCGGGCGCAATGCCGGCCATGGCGTGCAACTGCCCCAGCTCCAGCGTTTTGGCATAACCAATCGCCTTGGCGACCCCTTCGCGAAATTCGTCCACGCGGTCCGGCAGACAGGCGATGCCGCGCTCCCCGGCGCCCCAGTCGCCGGCCGGCATATTGTGAAGCACCTGAACCAGGCCGTTGGCTTTCAGTCTTTGAGCGATTTCCCCCGCTTCATGGTCATAGGGGAAAAGATACTCCACACCGTTGAAACCGGCCTTGGCGGCGGCCTCGAAACGATCGAGGAAATCAACTTCGTTGAACATCATGGAAAGATTGGCGGCAAACTGAACCATCGATTTCGGGCTCCCGATTGATTGAGCCCGTTGCGGGCTGGTTGGTCATATTCGAAGGTGGCGCAACCCCCGGCGGGGGGCGCTTAAGTCCTATTGCGCTATGGCGGATTCCGATACCGGATCGAGATCTACCGGGGTTTCCAGAGACAAATCCGGATCGAGACACAATATGTCCTCGAACTCGTTCACGCCATCGATCTCGGTGCCCATCGCAATATTGGTCACGCGCTCCAGAATAAACTCGAGTACGACCGGCACCCGGTGCTCCTCCATCAGCTCATGCGCCTTTGCGAAGGCGTGCTTGAACTCGTTGGGGCTTTTGACCCGGATGGCCTTGCAGCCCAGCCCCTCGGCCACCGCGACATGATCGACGCCATAGCCCGGCAACGCATCGCCATCGTCGCTTGTATTGATATTCTCGAACGCCAGGGAGACCTCGAAATCCATCTCGAAACCGCGCTGGGCCTGCCGGATGAGGCCGAGATAGGAATTGTTCACGACGATGTGGAGATAGGGCAGCTTGTGCTGCGCGCCGACCGCCAGTTCCTCGATCATGAACTGGAAATCATAGTCGCCGGACAGCGCGACGATCTTCTTGTCCGGCAGGGCGACGCGCACGCCAAGGGCCGCCGGCAGGGTCCAGCCCAGGGGGCCGGCCTGCCCGCAATTGATCCAGTTGCGCGGATTGTAAACATGCAGGAACTGCGCGCCGGCGATCTGCGACAAACCGATGGTCGTGACGTAGCAGGTATCGCGGTCGAGCTCGGTGTTCATTTCCTCATAGACGCGCTGCGGCTTGAGCGGCACATCGTCGAAATGCGACTTGCGCAGCATGACCTCCTTGCGGTGCGCGCACTGGCCCGCCCATGTCGCGCGGTCCTTGAGCCTGCCTTGCGCCTTCCATTCCTTCGCCACGTCGATGAACTGCTCAAGCGCCGCCCCGGCGTCGGACACGATGCCGAAATCGGGGGCGAAGACGCGGCCGATCTGCGTCGGCTCGATATCCACATGGATGAATTTGCGGTCCTTGGTATAGACCTCCACCGAACCGGTATGACGGTTGGCCCAGCGGTTGCCGATACCGAACAGGAAATCGGAACGCAGCAGTGTCGCATTGCCATAACGGTGGCTCGTCTGCAAACCGGCCATGCCCGCCATAAGCGGATGATCGTCCGGAATGACGCCCCAGCCCATCAGCGTGGGGATGACCGGCACGCCGGTCAGTTCGGCGAATTCCACAAGCAGATCGCAGGCGTCGGCATTGATGATCCCGCCGCCGGCCACGATCAGCGGGCGCGCCGCCTCATTGAGCATGGCAATGGCCTTTTCCGCCTGCGCGCGCGTGGCGGAGGGTTTGTAGGGTTCGAGCGGCTCATAAGTGTCTTCGTCAAACTCGATCTCGCCCATCTGCACGTCGACCGGCAGATCGACAAGCACCGGACCCGGGCGCCCGGAGCGCATTAAATGAAACGCCTTCTGCAGGACCATCGGCACCAGCGCGGGCTCCTTTACCGTCACCGCCCATTTGGTGACGGGCTTGGCGATCGCCTCGATATCGACGGCCTGGAAATCTTCCTTGTCGAGCTTGGCGCGCGGTGCCTGGCCGGTGATGCACAAAATGGGGATCGAATCGGCCGAGGCCGAATACAGCCCGGTGATCATGTCGGTTCCGGCCGGGCCGGAGGTGCCGAGGCACACACCGATGTTCCCTGACCTGGCCCGCGTATAACCTTCCGCCATATGCGAGGCGCCCTCGACATGGCGGGCGAGGATATGGCGGATTGAACCGCGATCCTTCATCGCCGCGTAAAGTGGATTGATCGCCGCGCCGGGAACCCCGAAGGCGACGTCCACACCCTCTTTCTCAAGAACCCTGACCGCGGCTTCGACTGCCCGCATGCGCGCCATTGGATATGTTCTCCCAAAACTGAAACTACCCGGAAGCTACACCGGAAAATCCACAAATGTCAAATTATGGAAATGCTTTCTGTATTATGGAAAATCATATTTATGTGTGTAATACTGGTTTTTTCACCTAAAATATGATGTTTTTCCATTTTATATAAAGTGTTTTCCATAATAATTGCCAGATGATAGTCTCAGTTGGATTTTTGTGTGTTTGTTGGCCGGCGCGGAATCGGTTAAATCCGGCTGGAAGGGTATTGAAAATTGGCACGCACCATTGACCCCAAGCGCCCCCGGGGCCGGCCGCCATCGATCAAGGCGGGGCCGAACGCCGGATCGGTTCAATCCCTGGACCGGGCGCTGACCCTCCTTGAGCTGATCGCCGGGGAAGACGGATTGACGCTGAGCGAGCTGGCGCAGCGCGCCGGCGTGCCGCCGTCGACCGCGCACCGGATTCTGACCACGCTTCAGGGCCACGACTATGTGATGCATGACGAAGAGCGCGGGCTGTGGCTTATCGGGGTGCGCGCCTTCGAGGTGGGCGCTTCGTTTGTGCGCAACCGCAAGCTGGCGGCGACGGGGCGCGCCATCATGCGGTCCTTGCAGCAGGCCAGCGGCGAAACGGTCAATCTGGGGATTGAAGAGGAAGGGAGCATCGTCTTCATCTCGCAGATGGAATGCCATCATGCCCTGCGCGCCTTCCACCGGCCCGGTTCGCGCGGCGCGATACACGCTTCGGGCATCGGCAAGGCGCTGCTCTCGACATTCACCGGCGAGGAGGTAAAGCGCATCCTGCACAAGACGGGGCTGAAAAAATTTACGGACAAGACACTGGTTGAGCCCGGCGGGCTGTTTGCCGAACTCGCAACGGCGCGCGCGCGCGGCTGGGCCATCGACGATGAGGAACTCACCCCCGGCATGCGATGCATCGCCGCGCCGATCTACAATGAGCATGAGGAAGCCTTTGCCGGCCTGTCGGTCTCCGGCCCAACGGTGCGCATCACCGACGAGCGCATCGGCGAGCTGGGACCCATGGTGAGACGCGCGGCCGAAGACATCACGAAATCCATTGGCGGGCGGGCGCCTCGATAGGAGCGCGCAAAGCCGCAGCTTGCGCGGCGCGGAAAATCTTTTCATAACGCTTGGCTGGAATTGCGCCGGCACTTTGCACGCGGCGCGATCCACCCCCGTATCGAAAGGACGGCGCATGGCCTATGTCATCGACCCGCCGAAATGCCCGGCGCTGCCGGTCAGGGGCAGCGGCGATCTATTTCCCGTTCACCGCATTTACTGCGTCGGGCGCAACTATGCCGCCCACACCATCGAGATGGGCTACGACCCGGACAAGGAACCGCCGTTTTTCTTTCAGAAGAACCCGGACAATCTGCTCATCGGCCAGGATTTCCCCTACCCGCCGGCCTCCGGCAATGTGCATTTCGAGATCGAACTGGCGGTGGCGCTGAAGAGCGGCGGCGCCGGCATTTCGATCGGCGATTCCCTGTCCCATATTTACGGCTATGCGGTCGCGCTCGACATGACCCGCCGCGATTTGCAGGGCGAGGCCAAAAAAGCCGGGCGTCCCTGGGAAGTCGGCAAGGCGTTCGAGCATTCCGCGCCATGCGGCGCGCTGGTTCCGGCCAGCGAAATCGGCCACCCCGCCGCCGGCACGATCTGGCTGGACGTGGACGGGACGCGCCGTCAGGAGGGCGATCTCGACCAGATGATCTGGAAAATCCCGGAACTGATCTCCACCCTGTCGGGCCTGTTCACGCTCGCGCCGGGAGATCTCATTTTGACCGGCACGCCCGCGGGCGTGGGACCGGTCACCAGGGGCAACCGGCTCCATGGCGGGGTAGAGGGTGTGGGCGAGCTGGACGTTATGGTGGTTTAGGCGGCAATAGCGATATAACCCCGCCTGACCGGCATTGCGGAAAACACAGGAAGCGGAAATGGTAACCATTGTCATCACGGGCGCCAACAGGGGCATCGGCCTTGCGCTGGCGGAGCAATACCAGGCGCGCGGGGATCATGTCATCGCCGCCGTTCGCACGGCTTCACCGGAGTTGACCGGGCCGGGCATCGAAACCTTCGAGGGCGTTGACGTCACCGACGATGGAGCGGTCGCGCGGTTCGCCTCCGCGCTGGAGGGCCGCGGCATCGATGTCCTCATCAACAATGCCGGCATCCTTACCCGCGAACCGCTCGATGATCTCGACTGGGAGCGAATGAGAACCCAGTTCGAGGTCAACGCACTCGGACCGCTGCGCGTTACCAGGGCTTTGCTGCCCTGTTTTTCCGAAGGCTCCAAGGTCGCCATCATTTCCAGCCGCGTCGGCTCGCTCGGTGATAATTCTTCGGGCAATAATTACGGCTACCGCATGTCCAAGGTGGCGGTGAATATGGCTGGCGTGAACCTGTCGCATGACCTGAAAGACAAGGATATTCCCGTCATCCTGCTGCATCCCGGCCATGTGCGAACCGGCCTCACCGGCATGACCGGCGGGATTGACCCCGGCGAATCCGCGCGTGGCCTGATCGACCGGATCGATGAAACGAATATGGAGCGCACCGGCACCTTCTGGCACGCCAATGGCACAGAGTTGCCCTGGTAGGGGGCGGGTGGCTTTGTAATCCTATTCCCGGCCTGATGCCGCTGACCGGCGGTTACCGGCGCACTCCGGTGATGCGGATCGGCGCGGACATCTATTGCGACAGCCAGTGCATCCTGCGCGAGATCGACCGCCGGCACGTGGAGCCGACTTTCTTTCCCGGCGGCGGCTTCGGCCTTCCCTGGGCGATAAGCCGCTGGACCGACGCAATACTTTTCGATCTGGTGGTGCGCGTGGCGCTGGGCTCCGCCCCCGGCGACCTGCCCGGGGAAGCGCTGGAGATCGCCCGTATGGCCGAGCCCGAAACCAAGGAAAAGGCCGACCCGCTCGACCCGCAAGGACTCGCGCCCGGCATGACTGTGAGCGTCACCCCGGACGGCGATGGCGGCGACCCGGAGGTCGGGGGAATCGTGCGCATGGTCACCCGCGACACAATCGCGATCCTCCGCGACGACGAGCAGGTAGGCTCGGTATGCGTCCATTTCCCCCGGGTGGGCTACAGGGTGAGCGCTATTTAGTGCGTATCACCGATAAGCCTGTCCCCGCGAAGGCGGGGATGGAAACCGGTTATCGGAAAAATGATACGCATAAACAAAAACCTGGATCGCGGTTTTGATTCCATCAAAACATGAAGCGATCTAGGGGTGGAAAATCAAGCTGTTTTCCCGAAAATTTCCCCGTTAGCCAATTGTTAAAAAATCATTCAATTCCGGTCACATTTGCTTGCGCGCCAGCGGCCTGAACGTCTAGTCTGGCCATGAAAACCGCAAAAAAACCTATGGACGGGGAAACACACCGTGGCGACAGCTGCCGATGCGGGCGCACCGCAAACCGTTACCGTGCCGCTATCCGCGGCGCAAAACATCGCCGTGCCGGACGCAGGCCTGCTGTTTACGGGAGACTTTTCGCGCTCGGGTCACGATCTGGTTCTGACCGGCCCGGATGGCGCGAAGCTCGTGCTGGAGGGCTATTTCAACACCGACAATCCGCCGGCCCTCGTTTCACCCGAAGGCGCCATGCTTACCGGCGATGTGGTGACGTCCCTGGCAGGACCGATGTTCCCGGCCCAGTATGCGCAGGCAGGCGGCGCAAATTCCGGTGATGTCCCCATCGGCAATGTCCAGACCATGGAGGGTTCCGCGAGCGTCGTGCGGGCCAACGGGCTGACCCTTCAACTGAAGATCGGCGACCCGGTTTTCCAGGGAGATGTGGTTCTGACCGGACCGGGCTCCAAGCTCGGCATCAGCTTCGTCGACGATACGATTTTCTCGCTTTCGGCCGATGCGCGAATGGTTCTGAACTCCCTGGTGTTCGACCCGAACGGAAAATCCAATTCCATGCTGTTCTCGCTGGTGGAGGGCACATTCGTGTTTGCCGCGGGGCAGATCGCGCCCACCGGCGATATGAAAATCCAGACGCCGGTGGCGACCATGGGCATTCGCGGCACCTCCCCGACGGTCTCCATCGACTCGAAGACCGGCCAGGTGGATTTCTCCATCATCCCCGATCCGGGAAACGGGCATGTGGGAACTTATACGCTCTACTCGCTGACCACGGGCGAAGCCATCGGCACGGTGGACAGTGTCGGTTCGAAATGGCAGCTGACCAGCGCCGACGGCACGCTGACGGTATTCGACAAGAGCGAAGACGATCTGCTCAACGACCAGAGCGCGATCAATGAGATCACAACGGTCTTCACCACGACCCAGAGCAACAACAATCAGCAGCAGCAACAAGGCGATCCGGGCGACGTCACCAATTCGATCCCGAATGCGCCGCCGAGCAGTGGCCTGAATACCGGGCAGCCCGGCGCCGACGGTGGCAACACACCGCCGCCGGGCAACCTCCCGCCGCCGGCTCCCGAAGGCGATCCGGCTCCTCCGGGACCGCCGCCACCAGGATCGAACACAAATAACACCGGCAACAATCCGCCGCCGGGCGGCACCGGCGGGCCACCGGCGGCGAGCGGGCCGAACATCATCACCGGCGACGCGGGGGACAATATCCTCACCGGCACCTCCGGCGTTGACATCATCGACGGTCTGGGCGGCGCCGACACGATCAACGCGCTCGGCGGAGACGACACCATCACCATTGGCCCGGGCGGCGGCGCGGACATTGTCAACGGCGGAGACGGCAATGACACCCTGATTATCTCGCAAGACAGCGGCTGGGTGTTCGACGGCGGCGACGGGATTGACACGATCCAGATCGACGGCGATCTCGACATCAACACGGCGACCATCAACAGCAAAGCGGAAAATATCGAGATCATCGATCTCAACAAGACCCACGACAATATATTCACGGCCCGGGCCGATGACTTCATTACGCCGGGGACCAGCAACACCATCCAGTTCCGCGGCGGTCCGGGCGACACGCTCAATGTCAATTCCTTGCTTCATGATGACGAAACCGGCGAGCACATTGCCGGTTCCTGGCAGCAGGCGCAGGAAGTCAGAATCA
>BDTT01000115.1 GCA_002897995.1 bacterium BMS3Bbin10
GAGGCCTATCGCCAAGACTTTGAGCCCGGCGCCATTGAGCGGCTGCTGAGTGATTGGGATTTATGGGCGCGCGAGGATCAGCTCCCGCCGCGCAGCGATTGGACCACGTGGCTCATTCTAGGCGGGCGCGGTGCGGGCAAGACCCGCGCGGGCGCCGAATGGGTGAGGGGGATCGCCCTTGGAAAATCAAACGGTGACACTTTCGAGCCGCGTATCGCATTGATCGGCGAAACCCTGAGCGATGTCCGCTCCATAATGGTTGAAGGTATCTCGGGTCTGCTGGCGGTGCATGCAGATCATGAGCGGCCGAAATTTGAACCCTCAAAGCGGCAGATAACCTGGGAAAGCGGTGCGATCGCGCAAGTCTTTTCCGCGGACGATCCCGAAAGCCTGCGCGGTCCGCAATTTTCCCACGCATGGTGCGACGAACTCGCCAAATGGCGCTATGCGCAGGAGTGCTGGGATATGTTGCAGTTCGGCTTGCGCCTTGGGGAACGACCGCGCCAGGTTGTGACAACCACGCCGCGTCCGACCCGGCTCATCAAGCAGTTGATGGATGACCCGTCGAGCACAGTCACCCGCGCGGCGACACATAGGAATGCGGCCAATCTGGCTCCCGCTTTCCTGGAGACGATTGTCTCGCGTTATCGCGGCACGCGGCTGGGACGCCAGGAGCTCGATGCCGAAATACTTGAAGACCGCCCCGACGCCCTGTGGCCGCGTGCGCTCCTGGAAAAATGCCGGGTAAGCACGCCCCCGCCATTGGAGCGGATTGTCGTGGCGGTCGATCCGCCCGTAACGAGCGGCAAACGCTCTGACGCCTGCGGGATCATCGTTGCCGGGCTGGGCGCGGATGAACGCGCCTATGTCCTGCGCGATGCGAGCCTGGAACAGGCCGCGCCGCTGGCGTGGGCGCGGGCAGTCGTTGACGCCTATCACAAGGTCGCGGCGGATCGCGTCGTCGCGGAAGTCAATCAGGGCGGTGAAATGGTCGCCGCCATGATTGCCCAGGTCGATGGCGGCGTTCCCGTGCGTATGGTGCGCGCGACCAGAGGCAAGTGGCTGCGCGCGGAACCGGTTGCCGCGCTCTATGAACAGGGCCGCGTGTCCCATGTGGGCGCGTTTCCCGCGCTGGAAGACCAGATGGCCGACTTTGGCCGCGATGGTCTCTCCGGCGGCGTCAGCCCCGATCGGGCCGATGCGCTGGTGTGGGCCTTAAGTGAGTTGATGTTACGCAATAACATGAATCCACGCGTGCGAAAGCTTTGATAAACATCAATAATAACGGTGATCTTAATGCAATTTAGCAACATGTTTGCTCGACTTTTTTCGCCTGCTGATGGCAAAAACCCGACCATTGAACGCGAAGAAAAGGCAAGCCTAACAGGGCCCCTGATCGCATTGCATACACAAGGCCAGCCGGTCTGGACGCCGCGCAACTATACCGATCTCGCCCGTGAGGGTTTTGCCAAAAACGCCGTCGTCTATCGCTGCGTGCGGATGGTCAGCGAGGCGGCGGCGTCGGTGCCGCTGCTGGCGTTCGAAAATGGCGAGGCGCGCGATGAGAATCCGCTTCTTTCCCTCCTTGCCAAGCCCAACGCCACCCAATGCGCCCCGGATATTTTCGAGGCCTGGTATGGCTATCTGCTGGTGGCCGGCAATGCCTATATGGAAGCGGTCTCCGTCTCGGAAACCGTGCGCGAGCTGCATGTGCTCCGGCCCGACCGGATGAAGGTCATCCCCGGCCCCGATGGCTGGCCGGAGGCTTATGAATATACCGCGAGCGGGCAGAGCGTGCGTTTCCCGCAGGATGTGGAGCAGGGCGTGCGGCCGATCCTGCATATGGCCCTGTTCCACCCGGACAACGACCATTATGGTTTGAGCCCGCTGGAAGCGGCGGCGACAGCCGTCGACATTCACAATGCGGCCGGCGGCTGGAACAAGGCGCTGCTCGACAATTCCGCGCGGCCCTCCGGCGCCCTCGTCTATCAGGGCAAGGACGGCGCGCTGACCGGCGAGCAGTATGACCGCCTCAAGGACGAGCTTGAGGGCAGCTTCCAGGGAACGGCCAATGCCGGACGCCCTCTATTGCTGGAGGGCGGACTCGACTGGAAAGCCATGAGTTTGTCCCCCAAGGACATGGATTTCATCGAAGCCAAATATATCGCGGCGCGCGAGATTGCCCTGGCGCTTGGCGTGCCGCCCATGCTGCTCGGCATCCCCGGCGACAACACCTTCGCTAACTATCAGGAAGCCAACCGCAGCTTCTGGCGCCAGACGGTGCTACCGCTCGTGGGCCGCACGGCGAAAGCGCTGGCCGGATGGCTGGGGGAGGGGGTTGAACTCAAACCCGACCTCGACAAGATCGAAGCGCTTTCGGTTGAACGCGAGGCTCTGTGGGAGCGGGTGCGGAAGGCGGATTTTTTGACGGTGAACGAGAAGCGTGCGGCGGTGGGTTTCGGGCCGGTTGAGGAAGAAGGTCATAATTCTTGAAATCTGTTTGCTCTTGGAAGATATATTCATCGAAACAATAAGCCTTGCTTAGATAGACTTTCACGGTTTAATTTTTTACGGATTCCAATCTGAGGAGTAAATTCTTCAACACGTGCGGTGTTGACCCCTTGTCAATAGTTTAGCTATAACTTAAGTCACAAATAGCGATCACTCATGGATGAAACAATCGATCTTTGCGAAGGCAAGCGATTCAGGGTGGTCATGACACGCGCTGTAGCAAAGGAATTTAAAAAGGCCGAAGCTAAGGAGCGCGCACGCTGTAAGAAATGGATGGGTTTCTATGCAGAAGATGGTGATACTAATCTGGACAAGCAAAAATTCCGGTTCGAAGCCCGTTTACCAGTGGGCGATAAGAAAGGAACGAGGGTGGCAGTCTATGCATTTAAGGCATGGCAGCTGCGCCTATACGGCAGCCTGATTGGCAATACCTTCGTTGTTACAGAGATAGATACGAGTAAGAAATCGGACAGAGCGGATTCAAAAAAACTCAAATCGGCCGCTCAAAAATTATGTCCTTACCTGTAGGTGAATTGGTGGAGAAACATGATGGACTTTGGACCCGAAAGCCGTCTTGAGGCTGAAGCGTTTGCTCTGGAAGATTTGAGAGCTGATCTTCAGTACGAGATTTTGAAGGCGCTGAAAGCTCGAGGCTTGTCTCAGCGAGACCTTGCCAGCCAACTCGGCTGCTCGGCGGGCTGGGTTTCTCAATTTCTTGGCGACAACGCTAATTTGACCCTCGAAAGTATTTCGAAAGTTTTCTTGGCTCTTGGCTTGCGCTGTGTACCGAATGTGGTTTCGAGTGAGTATTTTGGGCACGTGGAGCATGTTGTAAACGATTGGGAAACGAACGAGTCTTTCTTTGATGATATCTCCACTACCGATGCAGGGGGTATGCTCTTGGCGTTGATCCCCGATCAGACTTTTAGCGCTGGACTGGCGATCGAGGCGAATGACAATTTTTACGATGCTGCCGAAATGAAAGCTGCTTAGGCAAACAAAACTATGGCGAGCAAAAAGGGGCATACTGTAGAATCAAAGAAAAAAGCAGCGCTTGATCCGTACAACTTAGTTGTCAAGGAATGTGAATTAGCAGACATCAGATTGATTGAGTCTGATTTTAAGATAGCATTAGCGTATTTCAGTACGCTGGATGAAGAACGTCAAAAAAAAAATAAACTCACAAAAAAAATTTTTGATTCAAAATTTTCTAACCTCTTATTGAGTACGGAGAGCCAGCTCTTGTCTGGCGTGTGTAAATGGACGGTTGTAATAAAAAGAGGGAATAAGAACCTTTTAAAAATAACCGGGTCCTACCTCTTAATTTACAACAATGCGCCTGATGTCCCGGAAGACCATGCTTTTGCCTTTTTAAGGCGAGTTGGGCGCTTTGCCGCTTATCCATACTTTCGTGCTTTGGTGGCAAATTTGGCAGCAGACGCTAGGGCTGACATGCCTGTATTGCCTCTGTTAAAGTAACCAAAGTTGATTGGTCTGCGAACGCGCCCAAATTAAAAATCGCGCTGCTCGTTACTAACCCCAACAGGACACCCCAATAATGCTCCAACGCTTCGGCGCGCTTGCGCCTGTGCGCGAGGTCAAGTTCGCGCGCCTTGATCTCAAACGCGTGGACGCGGACGGCACGTTTTGCGGTTATGCCTCCCTCTTCGGCAAGGAGGACATGGGCCGCGATATCGTCATGCCCGGCGCCTTTGCCGAGAGCCTGAAAAACCGCCGCGCGTCCGCCATCAAGCTGCTGTTCCAGCATGACCCGAACGAGCCCATTGGCGTCTGGCTGGAGATACGCGAGGACGCGAAGGGTCTGTGGGTGAAGGGCCGCCTCATGCAGGACGTGGTCCGGGCCCGCGAAGTTCTGAGCCTCATGCGGGCCGGCGCGCTCGACGGGTTGTCGATCGGGTTCCGCACGGTCACGGGGCGCACCGATCCGAAAACCGGCGTGCGCCGGTTGCACAAAATCGATCTGTGGGAGATTTCCGTCGTCACCTTTCCGATGCTGGCCGAGGCGCGCGTCGATGCGGTGAAGCGGCGGGCTTCCAGGGAGGGGAGGATCTCAACGAGAGATGAGCTGATGCGCAAACTGTCGGTGGAAACCGGCCGTCTGCGCGCTCATGTCCGGGCGCGTTCCGCCCCCGGTCCCAAGCCCCTTGCCAAAGCGTCACACGCGGCCGGCGGGGCATCCCCCCATGCCCGAGTGCTGCGCGCGCTGCGCCGTGCCACCGGGCTCATGCAAGCTAGCCCCAAGAGGACGATATGACAGAACTGATCCCTGCGAAGGGAATCGAAAACAAGGCCGCGGGCGAGGCATCGGGCACCGATGTCGCGCTGGCGTTTGATGACTTTATGCAGGCCTTCGAGGCCTTCAAGGAAACCAATGACGAGCGGCTTTCCCAGATCGAGAACCGCGTTTCCGCCGACGTGCTGACGAGCGAAAAGCTGGAGCGCATCAACAAGGCGCTTGATGAAAACAAGGTGCTGGCCGACAGCCTCGCCATCAAGGCGGCGCGCCCGCAACTTGGAGGATCGCCCGTCCGCTCCGGCGCGGCGCTCCAGCACAAGGCCGCTTTCGACGGCTATATGCGTTCGGGCGAGTCCGGCGGCCTGCGCGCGCTGGAAGGCAAGGCGCTTTCGGTCGGCTCCGACCCCGATGGCGGGTATCTCGTTCCCGATGAAACGGAAACGACGGTGATGCGTTCGCTGAAAGACATCTCGCCCATCCGCGCGATTGCGTCCGTACGCCAGGTCAGTGCCACCACCTTCAAGAAGCCCTTCTCCACCACCGGCCCTGGCGCCGGATGGATTGGTGAAGCGTCCGCCCGGCCGGAGACCACCTCCCCGACCCTGGCCGAGTTGACCTTTCCGACCATGGAGCTTTACGCCATGCCCTCGGCCACCCAGTCCTTGCTGGATGATTCCGCCGTCAATATCGACGAATGGCTGGCGGAAGAAATCCGCATTGCCTTCGCCGAGCAGGAAGGCACCGCCTTCGTGGTTGGAGATGGCATCAGCCAGCCCAAGGGCTTCCTCGACTACACCAAAGTCGATAACGGCTCCTGGAGCTGGGGCAATGTGGGCTACATCGCGACGGGCGTCGCCGGCGGGTTCAACGTCACGAACCCGTCGGACAACCTCATCGATCTGATTTACTCGGCCAAATCCGGTTATCGCGGCAATGGCTGGTGGGTCATGAATCGCTCCAGCCAGGCCGAGATCCGCAAGATCAAGGATGCGGACGGCAACTATATCTGGCAGCCCGGCGAGCGCGCCGGAGCCGAGCCGACCCTGATGAACTTCAGGATCGCGGAATCGGAAGACATGCCGGACATCGGCACCGACAGTTTTTCGATTGCGTTTGGCGATTTCAGGCGCGGCTATCTGATCGTCGACCGTGTGGGCATCCGCGTGCTGCGTGATCCCTTCTCCTCCAAGCCCTATGTGCTGTTCTACACCACCAAGCGGGTCGGCGGTGGCATCCAGGACTTCGATGCGCTGAAGCTGCTCAAGTTCGGCCTGACCTAGTCGACCCCGCACGCCTGGCCAGGCAGCGGCCGCGGCGACCCTCCCCGTCGCGGCCGCACTTTTTCTATCGTGAAATCAAAATCTTAAGGAGTGCCGTTCATGGCGCTGATACGCACGAGCGCGCCTCTTGTGCCGCCCATCACGCTCGCCGACGCCAAGGCGCATCTGCGCGTTGATGGCGCGGACGAAGACGCGCTCATCACCTCGCTGATCGAGACCGCCACGGCGCATGTCGAACGCGGGTTTGGGCTGGCGCTCATAACGCAGGGCGTCACGATAATCCGCGACGCATGGCCGGACAGCTGGCTGGTGGAACTGCCGCTGACACCCGTGCAGGCGGTCGCAAGCGTCACCACCTTCGAGGCCGATGGCGGAAGTTTCGTTTTCGATGCCGGGCACTGGTTTGCCGACACCATATCCCACCCCCCGCGCATCGTGCTGCATGGCACAGCGCCCTGGCCCAAACCGGGCAGGCGGGCCAACGGCATCGAGATCACGGTAACGGCCGGGTTTGGCGATGCGCCCTCCGATGTGCCTGAGCCTATTCGACAGGCCCTGTTGCTGCTCGTGGCGCATTGGTTCGAACGCCGTGAGCCGGTGGTGCTGGAGGACGAGCCCCATGAAATACCAGCCACCATTTCCGCGTTGCTCGCGTCTTACAAGCCGGTACGCCTGTGAACGGGCAAGCCATCGGCGCGCTGCGCCACCGGCTCACCCTTGAGCAAACAAGCCTCACGCCTGATGGCGGCGGCGGCAATACGGAAAGCTGGGTTCAAGTGGCGCAAGTCTGGGGCCGGATCGCGCCACTGTCGGGCCGCGAGAGCGTCGAGGCCGCGCGCATCGCCGGGCGTTACCGATACGAGATCACAATTCGATATCGCGCCGGCGTAGAGCCCGCCATGCGGTTTCGCCTGGGCGCCCGTATTTTCCATATCCTGGCCATCGAAGATATCGGCGAGCGCGGCAAATGGCTGAAAGCCCTGTGCGAAGAGCGTGAGCTTTAGGAAGGTGTTTGCGGCGCGTGAAAAATCCGCATGATTTCGCCACCTGCGGGCCACAAATTTACCGGTTGTTAAGCCGATATTACGCATTGTTACAAAAGTGATTCCTTGAGTGCCCTCTGATGACCAGGGATCACTCTTGGTGCGAGTGTATGGAAACCAGGTGCCGCGGACCCCATATGATCAACTGAAAACCTTTGGTATTTGAAAGGCTTATGAATGGCAACGAGCGCAAGCTGGGAACTGCAGAAGGGCATTTATCAGACCCTGGCCGCAGACACCTCCATCACGGGGCTGCTCGGCGGCACGAATATCTATGACGACGCGCCGCAGAGCGCCGACTATCCCTATCTCACATTCGGCCAAAGCGTCGCCCGCGACTGGAGCACCGGCTCCGAAGACGGGCTTGAGCATATCCTGACCCTGCATGTCTGGTCCCGCGCCGGCGGCAAGAAAGAAACCCACGAAATCATCGAAGCGATCCGCCAGGCGCTGCACGACGCAGCCGTGACGGTAAACGATCATGCGCTGGTCAACCTGCGCCACGAATTCTCCGAAGCGAGGCAAGACCCGGACGGTGAAATCTATCACGGCATCGTGCGGTATAGAGCGGTTACGGAGCCGCTGGCGGCTTAGAACGAAACGGCCTGCCTGCCGGATTCTTTGACTTAAAGAACACACCAAATCGCCCCCATCCCGGGGCGCTTTTTTGTTGCCCATGCGGCACCCACCCAAACATCACGGAGACAATTGAATGGTTGCTCAAAAGGGCAAGGACCTTCTGTTGAAGGTCGACAGCGACGGGCTTGGCGCATTCACGACGGTTGCGGGGATGCGGACGCGAAACCTGGCCTTCAATGCGGAAAGTGTCGATGTGACCGACGCCGAGAGTGCCGGGCAGTGGCGCGAGCTGCTCACCGGCGGCGGCATAAAGTCGGCGCGGGTGGCGGGCGGCGGCATATTCAAGGACGCGGCGTCGGACGAGTCCGTGCGCGGCCTCTTCTTCAACGGCACCATCCGCGACTGGCAGGTGATCGTGCCCGACTTCGGCACGGTCCAGGGCATGATGCAGATCACCGCGCTGGAGTTCGCCGGCAATCACGACGGCGAGGTGACCTATGATCTGGCGCTCGAATCCGCCGGCGCGCTGACCTTCACCGCCGCTTGAGCCGAACAGATATGGCCAATAGTCATCGCGGCGAGATCGAAGCCGAGCTTGACGGCAAGCGCTTCCGCCTTTGCCTCACCCTCGGCGCGCTGGCAGAGCTCGAACACGCCTTTGGCGAAGACGACATGCTGGGCGTCGTGGAGCGCTTCGAGGCGGGGCGCATCACCGCGCGCGATACCATCCGCATCCTTGGCGCAGGCTTGCGCGGCGCGGGCTATGACATCACCGATGACGTCGTTTCGGCCATGCGCGTGGACGGCGGCGCGGCGGGCTATGTGGAAATTGTCGCGGCACTGCTGACGGCCACATTCGGGGCGGCGCAAATGGAGACGCCCGCCGGGGAGGGGGCGTCTGACCCCGCGGGAAAGCCGCCTCAGCCGCCCCTGTCCGCGCCGGAGCACAAGACGGCACCAGCAACGACATAGACCCCATCGACTGGAAACGCCTCATGGCGCTGGGCCTTGGCGTCCTGCGCTTGTCCCCGGCGCATTTCTGGGCCATGAGCCTGCCCGAATTGAACGCCGCGCTTGAAGGGCTCACCGGCGCCGCCTGGGCGGCGGAGCCGATCTCGCGGCACCGCCTCGGCGCGCTCATGGACCGCTATCCGGATCATTCAATCGAACAGGAGACCTGATGGAAGAGTTCCCGTTTCGCGACAATGGAGACCTTGAACGGCTGCGCCAGGGCGTCGCCGAGACCCGCAAGGAAATGGACCTGGCGGCCCGTGCCGGGCGCAGTTTCGGCTCCTCCCTCACGCGCGCCTTCACCGATGCCGCGGTCAGAGGAAAGAAGCTTTCCGATGTGGCGAAGAGTTTGGCCCTTTCGCTCTCGCAGACCGCTTTCAAGGCGGCCA
>BDTT01000116.1 GCA_002897995.1 bacterium BMS3Bbin10
GGGTTGTTTGGCTCACGGCTATTCCGCTGCGCGGGCCGCCGCGGGGGCGGCCTAACGGCCGGGCCTCAATGGCCTGCCGCGCTGCGCGCGGTTAGTGCAATACAGCAAAGCAATTGCGGGATCACTCCAGAACCGAGCGCAGCGAGGCAAGGCCGAACGGCCGCCGCGCGAAAGCGCGCGCCCGCGCAGGCCCGGCCAAAGGCCGGAATAGCCGTGAGCGAAGACATCTCAACCGAGCGCAGCGAGGCAAGCGCGAACGCGCGCCGCCCGGTCAGGGCGCGTCCGCGCAGGCCCGGCCAAAGGCCGGAATAGCCGTGAGCGAAAACATCTCAACCGAGCGTAGCGAGGCAAGGCCGAACGGCCGCCGCGCGAAAGCGCGCGCCCGCGCAGGCCCCGCCGGAGGCGGGAACAGCCGTGAGCGAAAACATCTCAACCGAGCGCAGCGAGGCAAGCGCGAACGCGCGCCGCCCGGTCAGGGCGCGCCCGCGCAGGCCCGCGAAGCGGAATGGCCGTGAGCGAAAACAACCCCGAGCAAAAAAAACTTCCCGCTGGATTATCCTAATTCACCGCGTCCATCACCTGAGCCAGGCTCTTGCTGAAAATACCGACAAGCTGCTCCAGTTCGCTTTCTGAAATGATAAAGGGCGGCGCCAGCAGCATGTGATCGCCTTTTGTACCATCGGCGGTGCCGCCCGAGGGGTAGCAGATCAGCCCGTTCTCGAAGGCGGCTGTCTTCAGGCGCCCGGCGACATTCAGTTCGGGCGCAAAGGGCTCCTTGGTTTCGCGGTCCGCCACGAATTCCACGCCGATGAACAGCCCGCGTCCGCGAATGTCGCCCACATGGGGGTGCTGGCCGAATTTCTCCTTCAGCAATTCCATCGCCTGCGCGCCGCGTTTTTCGACCTGCGGCAGCAGATTGTCCTCTTCGATCACCTTCTGCACGGCGAGCGAACCGGCGCAGGCCGCGGCGTGGGCCATATAGGTGTGACCGTGCTGAAGCGCGCCGCTGCCCTGAACGATGGCGTCGGCGAGTTTGGATGTAACCAGCGTGGCTCCGATGGGCTGGTATCCCGCGCCCAGCCCCTTGGCGACCGCAATGATGTCGGGTTCCACGCCGTCCTGCTCGCAGGCGAACAAGGTGCCCGCGCGCCCCATGCCGCACATGACCTCATCGAGAATGAGCAGCACGCCGTGCTTGTCGCAGATGCGGCGGATTTCGCGGAAATAGCCTGGCGGGGGAGGCACGGCGCCGATGGTGGAGCCCGATACGGTCTCGGCGATAAAGGCCGAGACCTTCTCCCGCCCGACTTTAAGAATTTCATCTTCCAACTCCCGCGCGGCGCGCCTGCCATAGTCCTCGCCGCTCTCGCCGGCGCGCTGGAGACGATAGGCGTAGGCGGGCGGGATATGGCTCACGCATTCGGTCATGAGCAGGGGCGCATAGGTTTTGCGCCGCTGCGCATGATAGCCGACACTCGTGGTGGCCAGTGTGGCGCCGTGATAGGACTGGCGGCGGGAAACGATGTGGGAGCGTTGTTCATCGCCGCGCTCCACATGCACCTGCCGGGCGACCTTGAGCGCGGCCTCGACCGCTTCCGACCCGCCGGCGGCGAATATCACCCGCCCGAAATCTCCCGGCGCGCCTTGGCACAGCCTGTCCGCCAGGTCCTCGGCCGGCTGGTTGGTAAAGAAGCCGGTATGGGCGAAGGCGATTTTGTCGAGCTGGTCCTTGATGGCCTGAATTATTTTCGGGTGGCCATGGCCGAGGCACGACACGGCGGCGCCGCCGGAGCCGTCGAGATAGCGCTTGCCCCGATCGTCAATCAGGAACACGCCCTCGCCGCCGGCAATGACCGGCATTGGCGTTTTCGTCTGGCGATGCAGAATATGGGTGGTCATTTCCGGTGTCTCCTGAAGAGCATTGCGCGGGAGGCAGTCCCGGCTTCGTTATCTGTCTTCAAACGGCCTGATCGATCAGCATGTCTGTAACAATCTGCGCGGCTGCGGCGATGTCATCAGGCTCGGCGCGTTCGGATTCATTATGGCTGATGCCCCTCCAGCAGGGGATGAAAATCATGCCCGCCGGGCAAAGCCGCGCGGCGTGGCGGGCATCGTGTCCGGCATAGGAGTAGATGCGCTGATGGGGGAACCCGTGCCGGGCGGCCGCCTGCTCGACGCCGGCAATCATGGATTCAGGAAAAGCCATCGGCGCCTGCCTGATGAATTCGTTGATCTCAACCTCGCAGGGTCCGGCATGCGCCCTGCAAATTTCGGGAATTCTGTCGCCCAGCGCATCCAGTTTGCCGGCATCGTGATAGCGCAGATCGATATAGAAATTCACCCGCCCCGGCACCACGGAAATCCCGCCGGGCAGGACCTCGAAGCGCCCCACCGTATAACGGATTTCGTCTTCCTCGTCCCAGAGCAGCTCGCGCAGCGCGCGGGTCATGTCGCTGGCGGCGGCAAAGGCATCCTTGCGGCGCGCGCGCGGGGTTGTGCCGGAATGCGCATCTTCGCCGATGACATGAACCTCAAAGCGGCGATAGCCCTGCATTCCGGTCACCGCGCCGATGGTGTTGCCGTTGGTCTCAAGTTCGATGCCCTGCTCGATATGGGTTTCGATGAAACTCGCAATCGGTGCGCCCAGCTCCCGCGATCCCGCCTGGGGCAGGGCCTTTTTCAGCGCGCCGACGCACGAGCCCATGGTCACGCCGTTCCTGTCCTCGCGCGCCAGCATGTCGCTCACCTCCTCGCCGCCGGCATAAACGGCCGAGCCCATACAGGCGGGGATAAAGCGTGATCCCTCCTCGTTGTTCCAGACGATCGTCTCAAGGGCGTGGCGGGTCTCGATACCGGCCTCATGGATTGTTTCCAGCGCCTCGAACGCCGCCAGAACGCCGGTGATCCCGTCGAACCGGCCCCCAAGTGGCTGGGTATCGGTGTGGGAACCGCTGGCGACCGGGGGCAGGGAAGGGTCCGACCCGGCGCGGCGGATGAACATATTGCCGATTGAATCGAGATCGGTGGAAAAGCCATGGACCCCGGCCCACTCCGCCAGCAGGAGATGCGCCTCGATATCCTCGTCGCTTAGCGCCAGACGGTGAACGCCGCCACCAGGCGTGCCGCCGATCTTCGCCATATCGAGGTGACGCCGCCAAAGACGTTTCGAGTTGATCTCGGGGTAGGGCGGGTTTGACATTTGGCCAGAGATACTCGGATGCATTCATGCGTCGGCAAAGAACCGATCGTCCGAGCCCACGATCTTCGAGTCCGGAACGCCAACCACTTTCACGTCTTTTTCCGCATAGTCAATGGAGGACAGCACATGGCGGATTACATTCAGCCGCGCGCGGCGCTTGTCATTGGAGCGGATGACGGTCCAGGGCGCGACTTCGGTGTGGGTCTGGTCGAACATGGCGTCGCGCGCGGATGTGTAGTCATCCCATTTGCCCAGGGACGCGAGATCGATCTTCGACAGTTTCCATGATTTCAGGGGGTCGTGCCGGCGGGCGTGAAACCGTTTGAGCTGCATCGCCTGCCCGACGGTGAGCCAGAATTTGAACAGACGGAAGCCGTCGCGCGCCAGAGAGGACTCGAACTCCGGCACTTCGGCCAGAAACCTTACCGTCTGTTCGGGCGTGCAAAACCCCATCACCGGTTCCACCCCGGCGCGGTTGTACCAGGACCGGTCGAACAGAACCACGTCTCCGGCCGTGGGCAGATGGACGATATAGCGCTGGAAATACCATTGTCCGCGTTCGGTTTCGGTGGGTTTGGAAAGCGCCACGGCGCGCGCATGGCGCGGGTTGAGATGGGCCATGAAGCGCTTGATGGTTCCGCCCTTTCCGGCCGCGTCGCGCCCCTCGAACACGATAACGATGCGCGTGCCCTGATTGCGCACCCAGCGCTGGAGTTTCAGCAGCTCGATCTGCAACCCGCGCAGATCCTTCTCATAGGCCTTGCGCGGCGCGCGCGCGTCATAAGGATAGCCGCCGCTTCGAAAGGCCAACTCGTCCAGCTCCGCCGGGAATTCGGGATTTTCCAGATCGAACGCGGAAAGGTCGATTGTCTCTCCCGTGCCGCCGGTCTTTTTGCCGCTCATGTCTTCCCCCTGGCGTGTCGCCGTCAATGAGTCCCGAGCCTAAGCCGGACATGGATCGTATGAACAGTTATTCGATGAGCCGGCAGCGGGCAATCCGCAAGATTGAATATAATTCAAACTTATAAGACTAATAAATGTGACTAGGAGAAATGTATTTACATTCGCGATGGAGAGGCCCTATCTGCGGCTTGTATCGACAGCTGATTCGAATGGATGGGGCGTAAATGGCTGAATCGGATCGATCGGCGGGCGCGCAAAAACCTCAGCTCAAAAAAGTGTCGCTCGACAAGGACCTCACGAAAATCGTCCATGTCGAAGCGGCTGCGTATTCTTCCGCGCGACGCCTTTTCGCGCCCGGCATGGCGCTTCTGTTTCTTGCGGCGGCGGGCGCTTATTCCAGTATCTTCATCGGCGCGCAGCCCAACGCCGTTTTCATCATCGTGGCGGCGATGCTGGGCGGATATATGGCCCTCAATATCGGCGCCAACGATGTGGCCAACAATGTCGGCCCCGCGGTCGGGTCGCGCGCCCTGTCGCTCACCGGCGCATTGATCATTGCCGCGATTTTCGAGAGCGCCGGCGCGCTGATCGCCGGCGGCGACGTTGTCAACACGATCTCGAAGGGGATTATCGACCCGTCGCTCGTCCCCGACACCCAGACCTTTGTCTGGATCATGATGGCGGCGCTGCTGTCATCCGCATTATGGGTCAATCTCGCAACCTGGCTGGCGGCGCCGGTTTCGACAACGCATGCGGTGGTTGGCGGCGTCATGGGCGGCGGCATCGCGGCTGTCGGTTTCAGCACCGTCAACTGGGTGACCATGGGGAAAATAGCCGCCAGCTGGGTCATTTCGCCCATACTCGGAGGGGTTATCGCGGCCCTCTTCCTCGCCTTTATCAAGATCAATGTGATCTATCAGGACGATAAGATCGCCGCGGCCAGACGCTGGGTTCCGGTGCTGCTGGCGATCATGGCGGCGGTGTTTTCCAGCTATCTGGCGCTGAAGGGTTTCAAGCGGGTCTGGAGGCCCGACGCCATTACCGTGCTGGCCGTCGGGGCGGGTATATTCGTGGTGGCGCTGGTGCTGCTGAGGCCCTGGGTTCGGGCGAAATCAGAAGGCATGGAAAACCGCAATGAATCCCTGCGGGCGCTGTTTCACCTGCCGCTCATCTGCTCCGCGGCGCTGCTGTCCTTCGCCCATGGGGCAAACGACGTGGCCAATGCTGTGGGGCCGCTGGCGGCAATCCTGCACTCCGCCCAGTCGGGAGACATTGTCGCCAAGGTCGGCATTCCGGTCTGGGTGATGCTGATCGGCGCGGTCGGCATTTCTCTGGGGCTGTTTCTCTATGGGCCGCGGCTCATCCGGATGGTTGGCGAACAGATCACAAAAATGAATCCGATGCGGGCCTTCTGCGTTGCGCTTTCCGCCGCGATCACGGTCATTTTCGCCTCAGGTCTGGGCCTTCCGGTCAGCTCGACGCATATTGCCGTCGGCGCGGTATTCGGCGTCGGTTTTTTCCGCGAGTTCTATACCAGCCATTCGAAACGCCGGCGCGCCTACGTGAAAAGCCATGTCCGCTATCCCTCGCCCGCCGCATCGCAGGCGCCGAGCAGGGACGAAGTGCGCCGCCGGAAACTGGTTCGCCGGTCGCATTTCACGGTGATCGTCGCCGCCTGGGTGATTACGGTGCCGGCCGCGGCGCTGCTCTCGGCCGCGATTTACACGGCCCTGACATTGTTGCGCTAGGAGCCTGTAATAAGGGGACAGTTTACTTAATTCCATTGCTCTCCATATACAAAGCGCACATTCAGAATTAAGTAAACTGTCCCCTTATTAAGGAGAACGCTTCTAACGCGACGGCGCGCGCGCGCTCCTGCGGCGCGACTGCGCCGGTTGGTAGGCGAGGGATGAGTGGTGTTCGCAATATGGAACGCCCGAATCCGAATGCCGTCCGCAAAAGTGGAAGTCCTCATCTCCCGGATCGCCAATGGGCCAGCGGCACTTGGCGTCATTCAGGGTCAGGATACTTGCGCGCTCGTCCAGCGGGATCACAAGCTCCGCGACAAGGACGGGCGCGGGCCGCAAATCCTCCTCCGCGTCCGGGTCGTATGCCGGCTTCAGGGCCGTATTGCCATGGCTGCGCAACTGCGGTCTTGCGGCTCTGTTAGTTGCGTGGGCGGTGCGCCGGCGCGTGCGCGGGGCCTTTGTCCGCGATGTCGTGGCCCGGCCTGAAAGTCCCAGCCGGTGTACCTTGCCGATGACGGCATTCCTCGTGACGCCTCCCAGTTGACCAGCGATCTGGCTGGCGCTAAGTCCCTCTGCCCAAAGCTTTTTTAATAGTTCGACCCGATCGTCGGTCCACGCCATGGATTATTACCTCCTCCATTGTGGTCGCTTGTATCTAACGACTCAGAATCCCTCCGTTGCCGCGAACGCGGCTCCGCTAGAACGCCAACTCTTACGTGAGGTCACTGTCGGCCAGTGAGAAACACAGATGCGCAAACACCTGTGTGTGGTGGCCAACTTCCGCAAGGCTACAATATCAGCGAAAAGCCCGGCAAGCGCCCGCTTTGCCTGCGCCGGTCTTTTCCACCGAATAATCGGATTCTGCCACGTCTTTCCCCAGAAAAGAAGGGGCCGGTGGACGAAATCTGCATAAAGTTGGTGCATGCACGCTCGATTGACAGCCCGCGCCGATGCCTTAGAATCCAATATTCACAAAGCCGCCATCGGTCTGGCGGCTTTTTTTGGTTTTGGAGAATACAAGCGTGACACCATGAGCGCCCTTGTCCCGACATATGCGCGCGCGACCCTCGCCTTTGTCAAAGGCGAGGGCGTTTACCTGGAGACGGCCGAAGGCGAGAGATATCTCGATTTCGGCGCGGGCGTCGCCGTGGCCTCGCTCGGGCATGCCCATCCGGCCCTGGTGAGCGCACTTTGCGAGCAGGCGCAGGCCCTGTGGCATACCTCGAACCTCTATTCCATTCCGGGACAGGAGCGGCTGGGCGAGCGGCTGGCCGAGGCGACATTCGCCGATCAGGTGTTCTTTGCGAATTCCGGGGCGGAGGCCATGGAATGCGCGGTCAAGATGGCGCGTAAATATCATGCGGCCCAGGGCGATGGCGGGCGCTACCGGGTCATTACCTTCGAAGGCGCTTTTCACGGGCGCACGCTGGCGATGATTTCAGCCGGCGGCCAGGAGAAACATCTCGAAGGCTTCGGTCCGCCGGTCGATGGCTTCGATCATGTGCCGCTCGGTGATCTGGGCGCGGTACGCAACGCCATTACAGGCGAGACGGCGGCCATCGCCATCGAGCCATTGCTCGGCGAGGGCGGCGTCCTCACGGTTTCCTGGAAGTTTCTGCGGGACTTGAGAGCGCTTGCCGACGAGAAGGGCATTTTGCTGATCTTCGACGAAGTGCAGACCGGCATCGGCCGCACGGGCAAACTCTTCGCCTATGAATGGGCGGGCATGACGCCGGACATCATGGCCGTGGCCAAGGGGCTCGGCGGCGGCTTTCCCGTCGGCGCATGTCTGGCGACCGGGGAAGCGGCGCAAGGTTTGACCGCCGGGTCGCACGGCTCCACATTCGGCGGCAATCCGCTGGCCATGGCCGTCGGCAATGCGGTTCTGGATGTGGTCCTCGCGCCGGGCTTCCTCGCCCGGGTGCGGGACATTTCCGTCGCTCTGAAGCAGAAGCTCGCAGGGCTGCGCGACGAATTTCCCGATGTCATTGAAGAGGTGCGCGGCGAGGGGCTGATGATCGGCCTCAAATGCGCCGTGCCCAATCAACGGCTGATCGAGGCCCTGTTCGAGGAGCGGTTGCTCACGGTGCCCGCCGGCGACAATGTCGTGCGGCTGCTGCCACCTCTGATCGTTGAGCCGGAGCATATCGACTTAGCTTGCGACCGGCTCGGTGCGGCCTGCGGAGCTGTGTCCGCGGCGCTCGACAGGTCCTAGATAATTCAGGTTCAGGCAAAATGGCTCTACGGCATTTCATCGATATCGACCAATTCGACGGCGCGGCCCTGCGCGCGCTGATCGCCAGTGCGCGCGCGCTGAAAGAGAGCGGGCCGAAAGGGGCCGCCCCGAAACTGGACCCCTCAACCATGCTTGCCCTGATGTTCGACAAACCCTCGACCCGCACGCGCGTGTCGTTCGATGTGGCCATGCGCCAGCTCGGCGGACAGACGCTGGTTCTCAACAGCTCCGAGACGCAGATCGGACGCGGTGAATCCATCGCCGACACGGCCCGCGTTCTCTCGCGCTATGTGGATGCGATGATGCTGCGCACCGGCCCCCATGCGAATATCACCGAGCTGGCGGAGTATGCGAGCGTGCCGGTCATCAACGGCCTGACGGAGCGCTCCCACCCCTGCCAGGTGATGGCGGATGTTCTGACATTCGAGGAACACAGAGGGCCGATCGGGGGGCGGACCGTGGCGTGGATTGGCGACGCCAATAATGTCGCCAACTCCTGGACCCATGCGGCGGTGCGGTTCGGCTTTACGCTGCGTATCGCCTGCCCGAAGGAATTGTCTCCCGACCCGGCGCTGCTCAACTGGGCGGCGAGGGAAGGCGGCAATGTGGAAGTGACTTCTGTGCCCGGCGAGGCGGCCGATGGCGCGGACGCGCTGGTGACGGATGTGTGGGTTTCCATGGGCGACGCGGATGCGGACAAGCGCATGAAGCTGCTGGCGCCCTACCAGGTGGATGAGAAGCTGATGGACGCGGCGGCAAAGGACGCGATCTTCATGCATTGCCTTCCCGCCCATCGCGGGGACGAGGTGAGCGCCGCGGTGATCGACGGGCCGCAGTCGGTCGTGTTCGACGAGGCGGAAAACCGCCTGCATGCGCAGAAGGCCGTTCTCGCCTGGTGTTTTGGACTCTAGGCTCAGGACCTATTATTGAGTTTTGAGCCTGGAGATTTTTTGACTGTCTCCCGGCCACCCGCTCCCCCTTGCCCAGCCACCCCAAGGGTACCGTTGCGAGGTGGCTGGGCAAGGGGGAGCGGGTGGCGTGGCTTTCGGTTTCATGAAAAACCGCTCTAGCAAAAAAGAACATGACCCAAATGGAAATCAGTGAAACAGATGCGCCGCTCGGCCGGAATGTGCCGGATGATCTGATCCTGCCTTTTCAGGCGGATCTGGCCGGCGCCAGCGGGCGCCTTGTGCGCCTCGGGCCCGCGGTCGATGAAATCCTGCGCGGCCATGATTACCCCGAGCCGGTGTGCAAGCTGCTGGGCGAAGCGGTGGCGCTGACGGCGCTGCTCGGCGCTTCGCTCAAATTCGAGGGCAAGTTCATCTTCCAGACCAGGACCGGCGGTCCGGTCAATATGCTGGTAGTGAACTATCGCTCCTCGGGTGAGCTGCGCGGCTATGCGGGGTTCGACGCGGCCGGGGTCGCGGCGCTGGAAAACAGCGGCGAGGCGGACCCGGCCGGATTGCTCGGGGAGGGCCATCTGGCCATGACCGTCGACCGCGGCCCCGACATGGAGAGCTATCAGGGCGTTGTGGCGCTGGAGAATTCCGATCTGAACCAGGCGGCGGATGCCTATTTTCGCCAGTCCGAGCAACTCCCCACCTTCATCCGCGTTGCGGTCGCGCGCCATTACAGTGCCGCGAAGGGGGGCGATGACGGGGCCGAGAGCCAATGGCGCTGGCGGGCCGGCGGGCTGATGCTGCAGCACCTCACCCGCGAAGGCGGGCATGGCGCGGGCGAAAAATTGCATGATGACGATGGCTGGAGACGGGCCAGCATTCTCGCCGCCACGGTCGAGGACGCCGAACTCGTCGACCCTCTGCTGGCGCCGGAACGCCTCATCTACCGGTTGTTCCACGAAGAACAGGTGCGCGCCTTCAAGCCGAAGCCGCTCACCTTCCATTGCGGCTGTTCGGCAGGCCGCGTGAAGGCCATGCTGGAGAGTTTCGGCGGCGATGAAATCAAAGACATGACCCGGGACGGGCGCATCCGCGTCACCTGCGAATTCTGCAACACCCGCTATGATTTCAATCCGCGGGAGTTGCTCTAGATCACATTAATACCATGAAGCGCTAGGTCCGACCGATCCGCACATCCTTCGAGACGGCGCTGATGCGCCTCCTCAGGATGAGGCCTGTGTGCGGAAAACAAGCATGCACCTCATGGCTCGGAGCGCCCGGCAGGGCGCGTCTCGAAACATATGCCATGGGCCGGAAAGGCACCGAATCCGCAGCAATGCGCGCTCAGCTTTTGAGGACCTGCTCGTTGATCACATTGACCGGCGCGCCGGCCTCATAGGCGAGGATCTGGTCGAAAATATCGGAAAACTGAATCTCCCATTCGTCTTCCGTGACATAGCCGATATGCGGCGTGCATACGACATTCTCCATAGCGAATAGCGGGTGGTCTTTATCGCGCAGCGGCTCATGTTCAAAGACATCCACCGCCGCCATGCCCGGCCGGCCCGCGCGCAGGCCGGCCACCAGCGCGCCCTCTTCTATAAGCGGGGCCCGGCTGGTGTTCACAATCAGCGCACCCGGTTTCATTTGCGCGAGGTTGTCGGCGGTGACGATCCCGCGCGTAGAGTCATAGAGACGCATATGCAGGGACAGCACATCGCACCCGGCAAAGAAGGCCGCCTTGCTTTGCGGGACGTCAAAGCCATCTTCGCGCGCTCGGTCACGCGACCCCTCGCTGGCCCAGATCACCACATTCATGCCGAACGCTTTTCCAATGTCGGCGACGGCGCGGCCAATGCGGCCATAGCCGAAAATGCCGAGGGTGCGCCCGCGCAAACTCTTGCCGACGCCCATCTGCCAGTTGCCGCTTTTTAGCGAGGCCATCTGCTGGGGGATTTGCCGCATGGCCGAGAGGATCAGGCCCCAGGTGAGCTCGGCCGTGGAATAGGACGGCGTGCCCGCATGCTGGCCCGAGGACAGGATGACGCCATGGCGGGTGCAGGCCTCGACGTCAATATGCGGGTAGACGCTGCGCTGGCTGATGAGCTTCAGCTTGGGCAACCGGGCGATCAGGGGCGCTTGTATTTTCGTGCGCTCGCGGATGAGCACAAGGACTTCTGTTTCCGCAAGCCGCGCAGCGAGCGCGTCATCGTCCTGAACGTGATCGTTCCACACCGTGACGTCATGGCCCTCAAGCTTCCCGAAGCATTTGAGCGTGCGGATCGTGTCGAAATAATCGTCCAGAATGGTGACGTTCATTGGTGACTCTCAGTTCGCTTCCTTCGATGAACTCGTCAAGACTGTGCGTCGCGCAATGGGGTTCTTACGAAGTCTGGAGCCCTCCGGAAATAGTCGATGGCTTTCGCGCGTGCTTCCTCGTTGCGCGTTTGCAAGTATGCGACAGCGTTGGCCACTGTAAATGGCTTGCCCGCCTTTTCCTCAAAGTTGCTTGGCAGGTCGGTCCACACAACGCCGTTCAGGTCTCGATCACCGGCCCAACCTGATATGGATTCCAGAGACTCCTGGTTGCTGGACCGTGATTTTCCTGTAGAGCAGAAATAACCGATGTTGCGTGTGGCCGTTTTTTCACGCTTTCGAATATCTTCGATAACGTCCGAAATATTTGGGCGTTTGCTCAGGCAATAAGCGACTCTTACAGGCACGCCATTTTGCGGGTCGATGACCAGCGTTAGCGCGCCGCTGCGGGAATCAGATATGCGGGAAAACTCAATCTTGAGTAAAGGCCCGTCAAACTGCCAATCACCGTGTAGAGCGTCGAACTCGCTGCTGTCGTCCCATAACAGCGATCCCCAGCCAAGCAGTGCAATTTTTTCTGAGATATTATTGCTCCTCAGGTGGCCTTGGAGTCCGGCAGGCAAAATAGGCGAGGATTCCAAATGCTAGTGCTGCTATTGGAATGATCCCTTTGCTGCACGAACCAAATTCGAACCATTCCACCATGGGTGATGCTATTCCCAAAATACCGAGTCCGGCTCCCAACACGCCAAGGCGTGTACCCAGCCGCACTACAATGTCAGGATGATACCTTGCAGCCGCCCGCAACGTTGCCCATCCCCGGAACCCGCATCGTATTTTTTTGACGACAAGTTCTTGTTCCTTTCCACTGTTGGCTGTTGTATCAAAACCGCCCAAGGCGTCCCGATACCATTCGCCCATTACGATTGTCGATTTCCGTTCGTTCTTTTTAATTTCGGCGCGGATGCTTTTCTTGTCGTTGTATATTTTAAGAAAGTTCTTATCGAATTTCCGAGTTTGGCAAATAACACTGCGCGTTTTGTCCGAATTTGTAACCTTCACAAGAGTTCGAGATCGAAACTCCTCCATCCAAATCCAACCCTCGGTTGCTTCTTCGTGCAGAGCGGCGCGAATGATATAGCTTTTCATTCGGTCCTCATTTTATAAAACTCGCCCTCACTTGGCCCTCAGTTCGCTTCCGCGTAATCCGCGACCTTGTCGAGAAAGGCCGAACAGGCTTCAAGCTCACTTTCCTCGATGAATTCGTCTGGGGCGTGGGCCTGGGCGATGTCGCCGGGGCCGATGACGACGCTGGAAAAGCCTGCCCTCTCGAACAGGCTCCCCTCGGTGCCGTAGGAGACGGCGAAGGTTTCATTCTGCCCGGCGAGTTTTAGGGCGAGGGTGACCGCTGGCGACCCTTCGGGCGCGTTCAGGGCGGGGACGTTGGTTTTCCGCACTGTCTCGATGGAAGCCTCGGAGTAGACTTCCCTCATGGCGGGCAGCACTTCTTCTTCGGCGAATCTGGCGAAGCGGCCGGTGATTTCGTCCACATCGGTGGCCGGCACCGAGCGGAACAGCCAGGAGAAATTGCAGGCCTTGGGGGTGATGTTGCGCGCGGTGCCGCCGTCAATCAGGGAGACGGCGATATTGGTATAGGGCGGGTCGAAGCGGGGGCCGTCGGCGCGCGCGCGCAATTCGGCGTCCATGCGGGTCAGCTCGCCGATCAACTGGCCCGCCGCCATGATCGCATTGACCCCCAGATGGGGCTTGCCGGAATGGGATTCCTTGCCCCTCACATGGGTCTCGAAGCCGTGGATGCTCTTATGGGCGTCGACCACCTTCATCGATGTCGGCTCGCCGACAATGACAAGGCGCGGGGCCGGGAGCTTGTTCCCGAGCTCGCCGATCATGGGCCGCACTCCCGTGCATCCCACCTCCTCGTCGTAGGAGAGCAGCAGGTGAATGGGGACTTTGAGATCGCGCGCCTTGAAGGCGGGCACATGGGCGAGAATGCA
>BDTT01000117.1 GCA_002897995.1 bacterium BMS3Bbin10
CATGCGCCAGACATCGATTATCCGCGCAGCATCGCGCGCCACGCCTGGGCTGACCTCCTCCACGGGCTTGGAGCTCACAAGGTCCATCGGCATTTCCGAGCGCAGAGCGTCGAAGCCCGAATGCATCTCGGCGCTGACCGCGCGCGCCATGGCCCGGGCCTCGCGGGTCTTCGGCCAGATGTCGAGATCGCCATGGCATTCGGCGAGATATTCGGTAATGGCGAGCGTATCCCACAGGGTCAGATCGCCGACCTTCAGCGCCGGCACCTTTCCCGAAGGCGAATGCTCCAGAATGCGCGCCCGCGCGCCGGGGCTGTAAATATCCACATTGATCTCATCGAACGGAATGGCGAACATGCGCATGAGCAGCCACGGGCGCAGGCTCCAGGACGAATAGTTCTTGTTGCCCAATACCAGCCGATACCCCGGATTGCCGCCCATTACCTGGCTCCTCCCATTGTTTTTGCCGCCGCTCCTTGCCATACAGACGGCCAGGAACGGGACGGCGCTTGCGCGCGCCGCGAATATAAGGCGTTTGCCGCCATGGGCAATTCAAAATCACCGGCCGCCGGAAGACCCGGTTCCTCCGGCGGGGGCAGCCTTCCGGAATGCTTCGCGAAACCGGGGCCGGGCACGGCCTCCAAACCGGTCTGGCTGGCGGCTCCCGGCACATTGAAAAAGGATCTCAAAGCCCTGCCCAGGGCGCAAGCCAACTGGTTAGAGGCTCAGGGCTGGAAGGCCGCCGCCGGGTCGGTTGTCCTGCTGCCGGGCAGCGACGGCGCGGTCGCCGGGGCCGTGCTCGGGCTTGGCGAGGAGGATGACCGCGCGCGCGCGGCGATGCTGGCGGGTGCGCTTCCAAGGGCGCTGCCCAAAGGGAACTATCATTTTGCCCATGCGCCGCAAGACCGCGAACTGGCGGCGCTGGCCTGGGCGATGGGGAGCTATCGCTTTACCCGTTACAAGGGAAATGGGGAGGACAGGTCCTCAAACAGCGAAGCGGTAGGACAAACGAACGAATCCCCGCGCCGGCTGGTATTGCCGGAGGGCGTTGATGCGGGCGGCCTTGCATCAATCGCCAACGCGGTGACGCTCGGGCGCGACCTTATCAACACGCCTGCAAATGATCTCGGGCCGGGCGAGCTCGAGCAGGCCGCCCGCAACCTGGCGCGCGCACATGGCGCAAAAATCAGGGTCATCACCGGCGATGCGCTGCTGAAGCGGAATTTTCCGCTCATTCACGCGGTGGGGCGAGCGAGCGACCGCGCCCCCCGGCTGATCGATTTCACCTGGGGGGGGGCGCGCGCGCGCAAACTCACGCTGGTCGGCAAGGGGATCACCTATGACACCGGCGGGCTGAGCCTGAAGCCAACCTCGGCCATGGTGCTCATGAAGAAAGACATGGGCGGCGCGGCGTCGGTTCTGGCGCTGGCGTCGATGATCATGGCGGCGAAATTGAAGCTGCGGCTGCGGGTTATCATTCCCGCCGCCGACAACAATGTTTCGGCCAACTCCTTCCGTCCCGGCGATGTGCTGCCGAGCCGCAACGGCATGAGCGTCGAGATCGGCAATACGGACGCGGAGGGGCGCCTTGTTCTGGCCGACGCCCTGGCGCTGGCGGATGAAGAAAAGCCCGGCCACCTCATCACCATGGCGACGCTGACGGGAGCCGCGCGCGTGGCTCTGGGACCTGACCTGCCGCCCTTCTATTCCACCGACGATGATTTTGCCGAAGCGGTTCTGGACAGCGGGAGGGCGCTGGATGACCCGCTTTGGCGGATGCCTTTCTGGGCGCCCTATGACGCCCGCCTCAAGGGCAAGGTTGGGGATGTGAATCATATCTCCGACGGGCCGTTCGCCGGGTCGATTACGGCGGCGCTGTTCCTGAAGCGGTTTGTTTCGAAGGCTTCCCTTTATGCCCATCTGGACATTTACGGCTGGGTCCCGCGCGCAAAACCGGGCCGGCCAGAAGGCGGCGAGCCGCAGGGCGCGCGCGCGCTGTTCGACTATTTCCGGGGTGCGTATAAATAATGGGAGCGGATGGTCCCGACAGACGAGTGAATGCTTACCGCGACGGCCTCGCGGCGGAATATTTGCGCGGGAGCGTTGATGTGCCGAACTACGCTAAAGGAGAGACCCGCCAGGTCGTGGCCGCCGCCGCGCCGCTGCGCGCCGCGCCGCGCTTCGACGCAGCCCTGGAGACGGAAATCCTCCATGGCGAGAGCGTCACCGTCTATGACGAAAACGAGGGCTGGGCCTGGGCGCAGGCGCAGGCGGACTCCTATGTGGGCTATATCCCCTGTGATGATCTGGTGGTGAAAATCACCGTGCCGACGCATCGGGTGAGCGCGCTGCGCACCCATCTTTACCCCGCGCCCGACATCAAGGTTCCCCCGCTCGATCTGCTCTCCATGAACGCCCGTGTCGGCGTGGCCGAAGAGATGGGCCGCTTCATGAAGCTTGAAGACGGGCGTTTCGCGATTGCCGCCCATCTTGTTCCGGTTTCAGACTTCGCGGAGGATTTTGCCGCCATAGCGCAGGAATTTCTCGGCACGCCCTATCTGTGGGGCGGGCGCACCAGCGCGGGCATCGATTGCTCCGCTCTTGTCCAGCTTTCGTTGCAGGCCGCCGGCATCGACTGCCCGCGCGATACCGACATGCAGGAGACCGCGCTTGGGGAGGCATTGTCCGGCCCCCATGACCAGGGCGCCTATGTCCGCGGCGACCTCATATTCTGGAAGGAGCATATGGGCATCATGCTGGATGACGTCCGGCTGCTGCACGCCAGCGCCCATCACATGGCCGTGGCCATCGAGCCGGCGGGGCAGGCGATTTCGCGGATTGAGGCCACCGAAGGCCCGGTCTCGTCCGTGCGCCGGGGCGCGGGCGCGCCATGAGCAAGTCACCTCGCGGCAAGGGAGCGGAACCCGGCGCCTCGGCTTCGGATGCCCGTCATCAGAGGTGGGTCACACGCGCCTATGTTTTCGCGGGGGCGTGCCTGTTTGCCCTGGCTATGGCGGAGTTCTTCGATTTCGCGACGCCGCGAATTCAGACCATTTTGATGCTTGGCATCGTGGCGGCGGGCACCGCCGCCTGGATTTTGCAGGCCAAGAGAAAATGCCCCAATTGCCGTCAGCCCTATGGCTATCACTTCCGTCTCGTGAAGGCGAATATGTGTCACAAATGCGGGGCCGACTTTCCGAAATGGCTTCCAGGGGAAGATGACGACGAGGACAAGGGAAAATAGAAATCCTGCACCGGGCCCGCGCCCGGCACATTTCAGGTCTGTAATCAGGGAAGAAAAAGCAGCATGACGGAACATATCGGCGCGGAGACGCTGAAGGCGTGGCTCTCCGACGGAAATGAGATCGCACTGCTCGATGTGCGCGAACTCGGGCAGTATGGGGAACGGCATCTGTTCTTCGCCATCCCCCTGCCATACAGCCGGTTCGAGTTGGGTCTGCCGGCGCTCGTGCCGAACAGGCAGGTGCGGCTTGTTCTCTATGATGAGGCCGATGGCGTTGCCGAGCGTGCGGCCGGGCGCGCGGAGGCCGCGGGCTACGAGAATGTTCACATTCTGCGCGGCGGCGCGGCGGGCTGGGAGGCGGCGGGCTACACGCTCTATGCGGGCGTCAATGTGCCGAGCAAAACCTTCGGCGAATTGATCGAGCATGAATTCGATACGCCCCGGATTACGGCGGACAGACTGAAGGCGATGAGAGAGGCGGGGGAGGATTTCGTCCTCGTCGATGGCCGCCCTTTCGCCGAGTTCGAGAAGGTGAACGTGCCCGGCGGCATCTGCTGCCCGAATGGCGAGCTGGCCCTGCGCATTGCCGATATTGCCCCTGATCCGGGGACGCAGGTTATCGTCTGCTGCGCCGGGCGCACGCGCTCCATCATCGGCGCGCAAACATTGATCGATCTGGGGATCGAGAACCCGGTCGCCGCTCTTGAGAACGGGACGCAGGGGTGGTTTCTGGCCGGATTTGAGAATGAACGCGGGGCGTCGCGCTGTTACCCGGGCGAGGCCGGGAAAGCCAACCTGAGCGGATTGCGCAAACGGACGCGGGAGCTGGCGGAGGCGCGCGGGGCTTCTTTTGTCAACTCCGAACAGCTTGCCGAATGGCTCGGCGATGAGACCCGCACGACTTTCGTCTTCGACGTGCGCACGGCGGAGGAATTCGCCGCCGATGGCGTGGCCGGGAGCGTGCATGCGCCCGGCGGCCAGCTTGTTCAGGCGACAGACCGGTGGGTCGGGGTGAAACACGCCCGGCTGGTGCTGGTCGACGCGGAGGATGTCCGCGCGCCCATGATCGCAAGCTGGCTGCGCCAGCTCGGCCATGAGGCCCATATGCTTGAAGGCGGCATCGCCTCTCTCGCCGGGCTTGAGCTGCCAGCCGCCCGGCAGGCCCTGGGATCGGGCGGGCTGAAACGCATCGCGCCCGATGAACTGGCCGGACTGATGAAACGCGATGGCGTGCGCGTTATCGATCTGCGGCCCGCCATGAGCTACCGCCGGTCCCACATCGCCGGTGCGGCGTGGTCGATCCGGCCCATGCTGAGTTCGGCGGCGAAAGAAGATGCGCGTGCCGCCGTGCTGGTCGCTGACGATGCCGGCATCGCGGCCCTCGCGGCGCTCGATCTTGAAGAGGCCGGAGTGGAGATCGCCGGTCTGCTTGAGGGAGCCCCGGATGACTGGAAGGCGGCGGGGCTGGCGATGGCCGCGACCCCCGATGAGCCGGGCGACGGCGACTGCATCGATTTCATATTCCACACCCATGGGCGCAATCAGGGCGATGCCGCCGCCGCCCGGGCCTATCTCGCCTGGGAGATCGGGCTTGTCGACCAGCTCGATGAACAGGAGCGCGGCGTGTTCGCGATCGTTCCCGCGCCTTGAGGTCAGAGCGGATTCCGAGAACCCCAATACACCGTCATTCCGGCGAAAGCCGGAAATCCGGTTGCGGCCGTAGTGAATCGTCGCTGGAGCTGTTTCTGGACCCCGGCTTCCGCCGGGGTGACGCTATAGGCCAGAGGCATATGCCCAAGCCGTCCGATGCTCTCATCGATGGAAAAAAACCTATTTCGCCCTGATATTCGAGCGCTCGATATGGTCCAGGTTCGCGCCCTCGATGCGCAGCAGCTTGGTCGGCTCGTCGCGCTTGGGAGAGTGCACCGCGCCGACCTCGTAAAAGCAGGCGTCGCCCGGCTCCAGGACATAGGTCCGCTCCGGCTCGACCAGGGTCGGCGCGCCGCCTTCGCCTTTTTCGACAATTCGCCAGTCCGTCATCTCGGTGCGCCCAGTGGCCTGGCCATAGATGGCCCAGCCCGATCCATGATCGTGGGGGCTGCCGTGAGAGACGTCGCCATAGACATGGGCGCAGATGCAAAAGCCAAGCTCGGGGTCTTCGAACAATATTTCGCGCGGGTCGGCGCCGGGCGCGCGTTCAGGCATATGCGCGGCAACGAAGTCCGGGTCCTTGAGGGCTTCCGCCACATGCTGGCAGAGGGCCTGTTTGCCGTTTCCGCCGGGGTCGGATTTAAGGGCGCCGCGAATGTCGGACGCGAGCTGCTCGAGCGTATAGGTCATTATCTCCGGCCCTTACCTGTTGTAACGAGAGGTTTAATCGTAGCAAACTGCCATTGAGGGGTCGAGTGACGGCGCAGCACTACGGCGTTACAATAATACTGGGAAGCCGGATGGGGGACACATGAAAATTTGTATTTTTGGCGCGGGCGCAATCGGCGGCTATGTCGGTCTGATGCTCAAGCGCGGCGGCGCGGACGTTTCGCTGATAGCGCGCGGGGCGCATCTTGACGCGATCAAGGAAAAGGGCATCAAGGTCGTCTTCAAGGACCGCGAGCTCGTGGAGAAGATGCCGGCGTCGGATGACCCGGCCGACTTTGGGCCGCAGGATTATGTGATCGTTGCGCTCAAAGCGCATCAGGCGTGGGAAACGGCGGAGCATATTCTGCCCCTGCTCGGTCCCGAAACCGCGGTCGTCACCATGCAGAACGGCATCCCGTGGTGGTACTTCCACGGCTTCGAGGGCCAGTATGCGGGCTTGCAGCTCCAGAATGTGGACCCCGAGGGGCGGCAGTGGCGCACCATCGGTCCTGAACGCGCCATCGGCTCCACCGTCTATCCGGCAAGCGAGATCACCGAGCCCGGCGTCATCCGTCATATCTATGGCGACAAGTTCGGTTTTGGCGAGCCCGACCGGAGCGAAAGCGCGCGGGTCATGGCGCTTATCGAGGCGTTTGAGGCGGGCGGGCTGAAAGCGCGCTTCAATCCTGAAATCCGCAACGACATCTGGCTCAAGCTGTGGGGCAATCTGTGCTTCAACCCGATCTCCGCCCTGACCGGAGCGACCCTCGACATCGTCGCCACGGACGCAGGCACGCGCTCCGTCGCCCGTTCCATGATGGAGGAAGCGGAAAAGATCGCCCGGCGCATCGGCGTGCATTTCCGTGTCGATATAGAGCGGCGCATCAACGGCGCGGCGTCCGTGGGCGCGCATCGCACATCCATGCTGCAGGACCTCGACAAGGGCCGCGCCATCGAACTCGATGCCCTGCTTGGCGTCGTGCAGGAGATGGCGCGCATTGTCGATGTGGAAACCCCGACCATCGATACGGTGCTGGCGCTGGCCAAGCAGATGGGCCGCGTGGCGGGCGTCTATCCGGTGTTCCCCGAGCCCGAGGAAGAGGACGAGTCCCTGATCGTCGATTAGGCCGCGCAGTCATGAATATAGGTTAGCGCTACCGTTACGGCGGATGTCTGATTTAAGCCCGATCGCGGGCGTTGCGCCGCGCGGCCCGGAGTATCCGCTAAGAGCCCTCAGCCGCTGTTGCGCAGACCCGCGGAAATACCGTTGATAGTGAGTTGGAGGCCACGCAGAACCTTCGGGTTATCGGACCCTCCGCGGTGGGCTTTCAGCAGCTCGACTTGCAGATGATTCAGCGGATCGATATAGGGGAAACGGTTCTCGATTGATCGTGCCAGGAGAGGGTCGTCGGCCAGAAGCCGGTCGCTCTGCGAAATTTCCAGTAGAGCGGAAATTGAGTTCGCACGCTCCTCGCTGATCCTTTTATACACCTCGCGTCTCAACGTCTCGTCGGAGACGAGTTCCGCATAACGCGAGGCGATCGCCATGCTGCTCTTGGCAAGCACCATGTCCATATTCGACAACAACACGCGAAAGAATGGCCAGTCGCGATACATGTCGCGCAGGATACCGATGCTGTGCTCCGGAGAATCGGCCAGCCAGGACTTCACGGCCGATCCGAATCCATACCATCCCGGCAGCATCACCCGGCATTGCGACCAGCTGAATACCCAGGGAATAGCCCGCAAGTCCTCGATCTGGCCGGTGTGCTTGCGCGATGCGGGCCGCGATCCGATGTTCAGGGTCGCAATCTCGTCGATAACGGTGGAGCCCCGGAAATACTCATTGAAGTGCGGTGTCTCGTAAACCAGTGCGCGATACGCCGCGAAGGCGTGGCCTGATAATTTGTCCATGGCATCGAGATACTTTTCAGGAACCTGTTCCTCAAAGGGGTGGAGCAGGGATGCCTCAAGCGACGCGGCGACCAGGATCTCCAAGTTACGCCTGCCGACTTCGGCGTTCGTGTATTTGCTTGAGATCGTCTCGCCCTGTTCCGTCAAACGGATCTGTCCGTTCACGGCTCCGGCGGGCTGGGCAAGGATCGCATCATAGCTCGGGCCCCCGCCGCGTCCGACGGAGCCGCCGCGGCCATGGAACAGACGCAGCCGCACGTCATGCTTCCGGAACAATTCGACCAGGCCGACTTCGGCCCTGTAAAGCTCCCAGCTCGATGTAATGTAACCCCCGTCCTTGTTGCTATCCGAATAGCCGAGCATCACCTCTTGAATGCCATTTTGGCTGTCGACGAGCCGCCGGTATTCCGGCGTGGAAAGCAGGCGATCCATGATGCCGACGCAATTGCGCAAATCCGCGATGGTTTCGAACAGGGGAGTCAGGTTGATGTCGCTCCGCCCATCGGGCGACACGAGCCCGGCCTCCTTCAACAGGACCGCCAGCCCCAGCAGATCCGAGGCCCGTTGCGTGTTGGAAACGATGGCGGCCGCTAGCGATCCGGCGCCATATCTTTCGTGGCCGGTCTTTGCGGCCCTGTGGATCGCCAGTTCTTTCGCGGTCGTCTCCGAATAGGACCAGTAAGGGCGCAGCAGCGGGCGCAGCGACCTGAGTTCTTCGCTCAGGAGCGCGATGCGCGCGTCTTCGCTTTTGTTCAGATATCCGGTGCCGGGCGCGACGGCCTCGAACAGCTCGGCCAGGGTTGCTTCATGCACATCCGAATTCTGGCGCATATCGAGACCCGCCAGATGAAAGCCGAAACAATCGACCGCGCGGCGTAATTTCCTCAGGCGGCCACGGGTCAGGACCTGCGAGCCGTTCTCCACCAGCGAGTCATGGATGATCTGGAGGTCCGCCAGGAGAGCCTCGCAGGATGCGTAAGGCTCCGCCTCGCTAACGGGCGTTATCGGCGCGGGCAGGTTGTTGAAGAGCTGTTGCGTCGCCGCGAGCCGCGCGTAAATCCAGGAAATGACCCGGCGATAGGGCTCGACCAGCCTGTGAGGTGATTTGTCTGGTGATTTGGCGGCAAAGTCGCGCAGGGCATCCGATACCTCAACTATTATTGTCGACAGCGACAACTCCTTGCCGAGCTTGTTCAATTCCTTCAGATAAAAATTCAGAGCGCAGGCGCTTTGCGTCCTCAGGGACTCGGCCAGGACATCGGCTGTCACAAACGGGTTGCCGTCGCGATCCGCGCCAATCCAGCTGCCAATACGCAGGAATGAAGCGATCGGCTTGGTGTCCTCGTCCGGATCAAGCCCGGCCAGCATGTCTTCGAGATTTGCGTAGAGTTTGGGCAGCTCACGAAAGAAAGTATAGTCGTAGTAGGATAGCCCGTTGGCGACCTCGTCCATCACGCTCAATCTGGTCTGGCGCAACAAATTGGTTTGCCACAGAACGAGTATTGCCCGGCTCAGCTTGTCATCGATATCTTTAATTTCCTCGGGCGTCAGATTGCCCCGTCCACGCCGGTCAAGCAGCTCCGCCAGAGCCATTTCCCGCTGCATCATGCTCTTGCGCCGGACTTCTGTCGGGTGAGCCGTCAGAACAGGGCATATGTGAGAAGTGTTGAAGAATTCGACGAGGTCGGATGCGGAGAACCCGGCATCACGGGCATCGGCCAAAGCGCGGACGATCGTGCCATGCCGCGGCGGAGAGCCGCCGATGGTATGGCTGCGTGTGCGCCGGATGTGATGCTGGTCCTCGGCAATATTCGCAAAATGCGAGAAATAGCTGTAGGCGCGGATGACCTGCACGGCCTGTTCAGGGTTAAGCGTCTGAAGGATATTCTCCAGCTCCCGCCTGGCTTCGGCGTCATCGTCGCGATGAAACCGGATCGAGCGTTGGCGAATATTCTCGACCAAATCGAAAATGACCTGGCCTTCCTGGGCGTGCACCGTCTCGCCGAGCAGCCGGCCCAGCTGGCGAATGTCTTCCCGAAGCGGCGCATCCTTCTCTGCAATGCCGTTTGACGGTTGCTCCAACTGGCCCCTTGCAGAGTCCATGAATGGTCTCGCTTGCGATCGATCCTGGTTATGGGAAGAGAGCCTGGCATCTGGCGAAGATATCACTCCACCTGTCATTTCCCCGGTCTTGATAGCGTGCCTCTTCGCCAAATGCCATCGAATGTTGAGCAGTGCCAATTTTGGCTATCGGACGGAAATTGGGTTGCCTGAACAAGAAAAAGGCGGCCCTAAAGGGCCGCCAAGTCCAGACGGAAATAGAGATGTCTGCATAACATCCCTAATGTCTGATAGGGAGGATTGCCCGCCGCGGCAATTGAAGCGCGGCTCTTGTGGCCGCGCGGTCCATTCGACGGGGGGGGAAGAATGGATGGAACCGCAGCGAGTGTGGCGAATTTGCCACATAAGTGATATATTTGTCAAGAGCGGCTGTTCCGCGCACGTCCCCCTCGCGGCAGGGGTTGTCCTACATTTTCCGGGCGACGATATAACGGCTGGGAGGGGAAGCGGGAAAATTTCCGGTTTCAATTATCTTGAAGCCCCCGGACGAGATGATTTCCTCCAGCTCCGTGATCTTCATGAAATTCACATAGGGCGCCTTTCCGATCAATTGCATAAGCGGCAGGATCATCTTTATGATCCGGAATTTGAACGGCGCTCCGGAACCCTGCAGGCAAACGGTTTTCGAAATGAATGTTCCGCCAGGTTTCAGCAGACCGTTGATTCGCCCTATTGCGGCCGGTGTGTCTTCCAGAAGGTGCAGGACGTTCAGGGCGAAAACGGCATCATAGGGGCCGTTATCAATCGCGCTGCCGAAAAGCTCCGCTCTGACAAATTTCACATTCGAAATGCCCTGATCCCGCGCTTTTTCCGATCCGGCCTCGATCATGTTGCCCGACAGGTCGCTGGCCGTTATCTGCCTGACGTCGCCGGCCAGCAGCAACGCGGTCGACCCGGTGCCGCATCCAACCTCCAGAACGCTGTCTTCCGGTGAAAGATAGCTTCGCGTCCTCTCCAGCGTGTAGGTGTAGGCATCCATATCCGCGATTGGGGACTTGGCGTATTTCGCGGCTATTTTGTCCCAGAAATTTTCTGCGTTCTGCATCTGTGTTCTCCTTCACGGACAGACATACATATGCATGAAGCGAATATAAATTGCCCAAATTCGTTCGTCTGTTATACAAAAATGCATGAATTGGCAGTCTGTCTCGTTTGACTGGAACCAGGCGCGGGCCTTTTTGGCGACCGTGGAAGAAGGCTCCTTGTCCGCCGCGGCGCGCGCGCTTGGCCAGACCCAGCCGACGCTTGGCCGCCAGGTGGCGGCTCTGGAAAATGAGCTGAATATTGTCCTGTTCGAGCGAATTGGCAGATCGCTTGTTCTGACCCAGTCGGGACTTGAACTTCTTGACCATGTACGGGCCATGAGCGAAGCCGCGAACCGGATTTCGCTCACCGCATCAGGGCAGTCCCAGACAATTGAAGGACAGATACGCATCACCGCTTCGGATGTGATGTCCGCCTATATCCTCCCCACGGCCCTGAAGAAATTGCGCGAGATAGCGCCATTGGTGGAAATTGATGTTGTAGCCGCCAACGATATTCGCGATTTGCAGCTTCGCGAGGCCGATATTGCGATCCGGCACATACGCCCCGACCAACCCGACCTGATCGCGAGGCTGGTCAACGAAGCCACGGTGCATTTTTATGCATCGAAAAGCTATCTCGACAGGCATGGCCGCCCGGAATCCTTCGATGAGATGTCCGATCATGCCTTCATCGGGTTCGGCAATAATGACCGCATGATTGAACATTTGAACCCGCTTGGCCTTTCCCTGACCGCCAAGAATTTCCGGCTGGGATCGGAATGCGGAGTTGTGGCCTGGGAGATGGCGAAGAACGATCTCGGGATAATCGTCATGTCGGATGGGGTCGCGGCAGGCGCCCCCGGCATGGAGCGTGTCCTGCCGGACATGGAGCCCATTGTCTTTCCGATCTGGTTGACGACGCACCGGGAGCTTCACACAAGCCGCCGTATCCGGCTTGTTTTTGACCTGCTGGCCGAGTTTTTGACGAAGCAAGTTGTGTGAAAGCGTTTCAGTCCGCCCTTGCGGAGCGCGCGCCCTCAAATCCCGCGATTCGAATCAACCACATTCTTTAACCCGTCGCCGCTCAGTCGTAACGCTTCTGGTCGGCGACGTCGAAATCCCAACTCAAACCGGGGAAGTATTTTCGCAAACGCCAGTCGCAGGCGCGGGCATGGCCATCCATGCCCTCAAGCCGGCTGATGCGCGAAGCCACCGCGCTGAAGGTCTTGTTGGCCTCGGGTGAGATCTCCTGCCAGGTGAGGATTTTGAGGAATTTCATCACATTGAGCCCCCCCGTATAGCGCGCCGCGCGCTTTGTCGGCAGGATGTGATTGGTGCCCGAGCATTTGTCCCCATGGGTGACGGTCGACCCTTCGCCCAGAAACAGCGAGCCGTAATTCGTCAGCTTCGCCTTCCACCAGTCGGGGTCCCGGGCGATCACCTGCAAATGTTCGCTCGCGGTGCGGTCGGCGATGGCGCAGACCTCCTCGCGTGTCTCGCACAGGATAATCTCGCCGTAATTCTTCCACGCGGCGCGCACAACGTCGCCGCTCGGCATGTCGTCCGCGAGCTGGGGAAGAATGCGCGCCACGGCTTCGGCCAGCTCCCTGGAGGTGGTGAACAGCCAGACCGGCGAATCCGGCCCGTGTTCGGCCTGGCTGGCAAGATCGATGGCGACGGTCATCGGATCGGCGGTGTCATCGGCAATGATCGCGCTTTCGGTGGGGCCGGCGAAGAGATCGATGCCGACCTCGCCAAACAGGAGCCGCTTTGCTTCCGCCACATAGGCATTGCCGGGGCCGACGAGAATGTCCGCCGGCCGCGAGCCGAACAGCCCGAAGGCCATGGTGGCGACGCCGTGAACGCCGCCCATTTCCAGGATCATGTCGGCGCCGGCAAGGTCCATGGCGTAAGCCACCGCCGGGGCGATCGATTTCCCGCGCGGCGGCGAGGCGGCGGCGATGAATGGAACGCCCGCGATCCTCGCCGTGGTGATGCTCATGATCGCGGATGCCACATGGGCGTAACGCCCGCCGGGCACATAGCAGCCCGCGCTTGCCACCGGCACGATGCGCTGGCCGAGCCGCACGCCGGGCTCCGTCTCGATGTCGAATTCGGTGATGCTCAGAAGCTGGGCCTCGGCAAAACGCTTCACCTGCGCGTGGGCGAAGCGGATATCCTCTTTTGCGCTGTCTGAAACTTCCGCGATAAGGGCGGCCTTCTTCTCGGGCCCCAGTACGAAATCTCCCTCCCAGCCATCGAATTCACGGGCATAGGACCTGACCGCGTCTTCGCCCTGTTCGCGAATGCGGGCGATCATGGTCTCGACGGCCTCGCGGACCTTGCGGTCCTCGGCCTCCGGGTCGGCTTCGGCGCGCTTCAAATACTTCATTTTCCCTCGCTCCAGATTCTTCCCAAGCTTCAAAGTTTAATCCGGCCTGCCTGTGATCTCCAGTCACCGGCGGTTGCCGCACCCCCGAAATCGGCAGTCAGACCGCTTTATTCGACCGGGGCTGCGTTTTTACGCGTCCGCGTCCCTGGCTCCGGCGCATGCTGCGGCCAGATCATGAGGCGTGGCGTTCGCCATGACCTTGTGGAATGATCCGGCATTGCTTTGTCGAGTTGCGCCCGGGGTGGCCGGTTTGGAACATCCAGTCCGAAAAAAGCTGGTCTTTGCAGTTATCGCCGCGCTGCTCGTCATTGCGAATGTGGCTGTTGTCCGCGCCGCCGGAACGCCGAACCCGAACGACATGGCAAGAGTCCTCGCCGGACTTGCCCCCGCTGCAAACTCGCCCCTTGCCGTTGCGGCGGGCACGCCCGGCTGGCGGCTCCACGCCACGACAATGGACGCGGCGTGGGCGTCCTTCGAAAAACGGCTGGTGACGCGGATCAGAGTCTGGTCGGCGGTAACGCTCACCACGCCGCGCCCGGTCATGTTCTATATGTTCGGCGGGCCGGATTTCATACATGCGGACGCCTTTTTTCCCGATGCATCGGTTTATGTTCTGAGCGGCCTCGAGCCCATCGGTCCCTTGCCCGATGTCGCGCATCTGCCGGAGGGAGTATTGGCAGCTTCGCTGGGGGCCCTGCGCCAGTCCCTCGGCAACTTTTTGCGCTACGGCTATTTTATTACGCGCGAGATGGGAACCCAGCTCAAGACCAGGAAACTGAGCGGCGTGCTGCCGGTCCTCTATGTGTTTCTTGCCCGCTCCGGCAAGACAATCAACCAGGTCCGGTTCGTGGCCCTCAACGCACGCGGCGAAGTGGCGCCGGCGCGGGGAAAACGCAAACCGTCAGGGGTGAGGATTTCCTTCACCGGCCCCGACGGCCGGCCCCGGACGCTGTATTATTTCCGCACCGATCTGTCGAATGCGGGGGTGAAAAAAAGCGCGTTCCTGAAATTCTGCATGAAACTTGGACAGGGCGACGCGCTGATAAAGAGTGCGTCCTATCTGCTGCATCTGGGGAATTTCTCGAAAGTGCGGGACTTTATTCTGGATCGCAGCGCGACAATCCTGCAGGACGATTCAGGCATACCGGTCAAATATTTCACGACCGGGCTTTGGCGGCTGCGTCTCTTTGGGCAGTATTCCGGCCCGATAGAGGAATTCAAACGCTTCTACCAGCGCGAGCTTGCCGATTTGTTCCGGACGGGCGGCGCGCAGGGTGTGAATTTCGGCATCGGCTATAACTGGCACCCGCGGCGCACGAATATCCTCGTCGCCAACAGGCTGGCCGCTCCGGGCGTGCGCCCTTAGTAACCCTGGCTCAGATCGACCACATTCTCCAGCGGCTCGCCCCTCTCATGCCGCGCGATCTGATTCGCCACATAGCGGCACACGGCCATGTCATCGGAGATGGAGGCATTATGCGGGGTGATGATGACTTGGCGGTGCGCCCAGAGCGGGCTTGCCGGGGGCAGGGGCTCTTCCTCGAACACATCGAGCGAGGCGGCCCACAGCCCGCCATCGTCAAGCGATTTGAGAATATCCGCTTCCACCTGAAGTTTGCCCCGTCCGGCATTTATCAGCACCGGGCCCGGCAGCGGGCCGTCTTGGGCCAGTCCCGAAATCAGCGCGGCATTGAGCATGCCCTCGGTGCCGGGGGTGTGCGGCAGCAGGCAGACGAGAATGTCGGTTCGGGCGAGAAAGGGCTTTAGCCCTTCATCTCCGGCAAAGCACTCAATTCCGTCGATCTGCTTCTGCGACCGGCTCCAGCCGGCGAGCTGGTAGCCAAGCATCCGGAGTTTCTCCACCGCATCCAGGCCCAGCACGCCGAGCCCCATGACGCCGACGCGAAGCTCGTTCGCGCCGGGCTGCGGCAGGAATTCCTTCCATTGGGCTTGCGATTGCAGCTCGCCATAATCGCGCATCCGCCGGTGATGCATGAGCACATGCAGGCAGACATATTCGCTCATGCGCATGGTGAGGTTGGGGTCGACGAAACGCACCAGCGGCACATCGGGAAGGTCAGGATCGCTCAGTACATTATCCACACCCGCGCCGATGGAGAAAATGACCCGCAAGCCGGGCAGGCGGGCGAGCACGCCTTCGGGCGGCTTCCAGACCAGCGCATAGCGAATGCCGGCGAGGTCGCCCGCATCGGGCCAGATACGCACATCGAGGCTCGCATCGAGCGCGCGCAGTCCATCGGCGAAACCGTCTTTCTTGATCTTCCGGCAGGCAATAAGAAGCGTCATGGCACTACCTGGAAACCACGTCCTGATGGGCGGTCTCCAGATCGAAGGCCGCGGCCATCAGGGCCTTTGTATAGGCGGTTTTGGGTGAGGTGAAAATCTGCCGGGACGTGCCCTGTTCCACCACCTTGCCATTGCGCATCACCACCACTTTGTTCGCCAGCGCGCGGACCACTTTGAGGTCGTGGGAGATGAACAGATAGGCGAGCTCGTGGCGATCCTGCAGCTCGCGCAGAAGATCGACGATCTGCGCCTGCACCGACATATCGAGGGCGGAGGTGGGCTCGTCCAGCATGACGAATTTGGGTTGCAGCACCATGGCGCGGGCGATCGAAATGCGCTGGCGCTGGCCGCCGGAAAATTCATGCGGGTAGCGGTCCTGGAGCCCGGGGTCGAGGTCGACCTCGTCCATGGCCTGCGAGACGCGGTCGCGGCGTGTCGAGAACGGCATTTCCGGGTTCTGTATGAGCAGGCCTTCTTCGATGATCTGCCCCACCGACAGGCGCGGGCTCAAGGAGCCGTAAGGGTCCTGGAAGACGGCCTGCATCTCGCGGCGCAGCGGGCGCATCTGTTTGGAATCAAGCCCGTCGATGCGTGTCCCGATATAGGAAATCGGCCCCTCGCTTGAGATCAGCCGCAGCAGCGCCATGCCGAGCGTTGTTTTGCCCGAGCCGGACTCGCCGACGATCCCGAGCGTCTGTCCGGCGCGCAGTTTAAGCGACAGTCCATCCACCGCCTTGACATATCCGGCGGTCCGCTTGAGCAGCCCCCGGCGGATCGGGAACCAGACTTTGAGGTCCTTCGTCTCCATCACAATCGGCGCCGCGTCATTGGCCTTGGGCGGATCGCCCTTGGGTTCCGCCGCCAGCAGATGCCTGGTGTAGGGGTGTCTGGGCGATTTGAAAATCTGCTCCGTTTCGCCCTGCTCGACGATCTCGCCATTGTTCATGACGGAGATGCGGCTGGCCATCTTGCGCACGATGCCGAGATCATGGGTGATGAGCAGCATCGCCATGTTACTTTCCTTCTGCAGATCGAGCAGAAGTTCCAGAATTTGCGCCTGAATGGTGACGTCGAGCGCGGTGGTGGGCTCATCGGCAATCAGCAGTTCAGGCTCGTTGGCGAGCGCCATGGCGATCATGACGCGCTGGCGCTGTCCGCCCGAAAGCTGGTGCGGGTAGGACGCCAGGCGTTCATGCGGGTCCTCGATGCCGACTTTGTCCAGCAGCTCCAGAACGCGCGTGCGCGCGGCGGTGTCGGAAAGCCCGCGATGCAGTTTCAGGATTTCGCCGACCTGCTGTTCGATGCTGTGCAGAGGATTGAGCGACGTCATCGGCTCCTGGAAGATGATGGAAATATCGTTGCCGCGGATGCCCCGCAATTGCTGCTCGTCCATCGCCAGCAGATCCTGGCCCTTATAGGTGATCTTGCCCGAGGGGTGCGACGCGCTGGGATAGGGCAGGAGCCGCATGACCGAAAGCGCCGATACGGTCTTGCCGGACCCCGACTCGCCGACAAGCGCGACCGTTTCGCCGGGCATGATGTCGAAGGAGGCGTGGGCAACCGCGCGGGTGGTGGTATCGCTGAGGGAGAAGTCGACCGACAGATCCTTGACCTGAAGAAGCGCGTCTCTTCGCGCCGGCAGGGTTGTGGAACGCGCCTTGTTCAGCCGCGCCAGCTCGGGTGCGGAAAGGGTTTCCTCGGCGGCCGCGCCGGAAGGGCTCACAAAGGTCTTGCGCGGGTCGAGACAGTCGCGCACCGCTTCGCCGACGAAGATCAGCAGGCTCAGCATGATGGCGATGGTGAAGAAGGCGGTGATGCCGAGCCAGGGAGCTTGCAGATTGGCCTTGCCCTGGGCCAGCATCTCGCCGAGAGACGGCGAGCCCGGCGGCAGGCCGAAGCCCAGAAAATCCAGCGAAGTGAGCGTCGTGATCGAGCCGTTCAGGATGAACGGCATGAAGGTCAGCGTCGCCACCATGGCATTGGGCAGCAGATGCTTGAACATGATCTTGGCGTTGGACAGGCCCAGCGCGCGCGCCGCGCGGATATATTCCAGATTGCGCCCGCGCAGGAATTCCGCGCGCACCACGCCGACCAGCGCCACCCAGGAGAACAGCAGCAGGATGCCAAGCAGAATCCAGAAATTGGGTTCGATAATGGCGGCGATGATGATCAGCAGATAAAGCGAGGGGATCGAGGTCCATATCTCGATAAAGCGCTGGAACAGCAGATCGACCCAGCCGCCGAAATACCCCTGCACCGCGCCCGCGGCCACGCCGACGATGGAGGAAATGATGGTGAGCACGAGCCCGAACAGGACCGACAGGCGGAAGCCGTAGATCACCCGCGCGACCACGTCACGGCCCTGATCGTCGGTGCCGAGCCAGTTTTCGCGCGACGGGGGGGCCGGGGCCGGCACCGGCATGTTCAGATTGATGGTGTTGTAGGAATAGCGAATCGGCGGCCAGTAAATCGAGCCGCCCTTTTCCTTGATGAGGTTCTGCACAAAGGGGTCGCGGTAATCGGCCTCGGTTTCGAATTCGCCGCCAAATGCGGTTTCCGGATAGGCGACGAAAACGGGCGAATAAATTCCGCCGTCAAAGGTGACGAGATAGGGTTTGTCGTTGGCGATGAATTCGGCAAACAGGGTAATGACGAAAATACTCAAGAATATCCACAGGCTCCAGAATCCGCGCCTGTTGGCCTTGAAGTTGGCCCAGCGCCGCGCGTTGATCGGGGAGAGCGCAAAGCGTTTCGAACCCGCCTCTGCATCGGCCGGGCCGGTTGGCGGACGGGTGGATTCCCCTGTCCGCCCGATCGCGCCGGGCGCCTTTGTGTCCACGTCAGACCTCCCGCGTCTCGAAGTCTATGCGCGGATCGACCCAGGTATAGGTGAGGTCGGAGATGAGGCTGATAAACAGCCCCAGCAGCGAAAAGATGAACAGGTTTGCGAACACCACCGGATAGTCCCGGTTGACGATGGACTCGAATGACAGCAATCCCAGTCCGTCGAGCGAGAAGATGGTCTCGATCAGCAGCGATCCGGCGAAGAAGGCGCCGATGAAGGCGCCGGGGAAGCCGGCAATGATGATGAGCATGGCGTTGCGGAACACGTGGCCATAGAGCACCTGGCGTTCGGTCAGTCCCTTGGCCTTGGCGGTCATCACATACTGCTTCTTGATCTCGTCCAGGAACGAGTTCTTGGTGAGGAATGTGGTGGTCGCGAAGGCGCTGAGCGCCATGGCGATCATTGGCAGTGTCAGATGCCAGAAATAGTCGAGCACCTTGGAATACCAGGGCAACTGGTCGAAATTCTCCGATGTGAGGCCGCGCAGCGGGAACCAGTCGAGAAAAGTGCCGCCCGCGAACAGCACGATCAGCAGGACCGCGAACAGGAATCCGGGTATGGCATAGCCGATGACGACAACGCTGCTGGTCCATACATCGAAACGCTGGCCGTCGCTCACCGCCTTGCGGATGCCAAGCGGGATCGAGATGCCATAAGAGAGCAGCGTCATCCACAGCCCGAGCGAGATCGAAACCGGCATCTTCTCGATAATCAGATCGATGACGCGCACATCGCGGAAATAGCTCTCGCCGAAATCGAAGCGGATATAGTTCCACAGCATCAGCGCAAAGCGTTCATGGGCCGGCTTGTCGAAGCCGAACTGCTTTTCCAGGGCCTTGATGAATTCCGGGTCGAGCCCCTGCGCCCCGCGGTATTTCGAGGAGGTCGATGTGTCGCCGGTGCCGGTATTGGTCTGTGACTGCGCGCTGGTGCCGAAGTCTCCGCCTCCGGTCCCGCCGATGCGCGCGGTCGCCGCGACATCGGTGCCGGTCAACTGGGCGATGACCTTCTCCACCGGGCCGCCCGGCGCGAACTGAATAACGGTAAAGCTGACGACCATGACGCCCAGAATGGTCGGTATGATGAGCAGCAGCCTTCTCAGGATATATGCGGTCATGGGTTACGGAATTCGTGTCTTCTACCGAGTCGATTCCAGTTTGGCAGCTTTTGCGCTGTCGTACCACCAGGTCTCGATAACTCCGCGGCCATAAAGAGGCTTGATTTTCGGCCGTGAGAACTTGTCCCAGAAGGCCAGATTATGCGCCGCCTTGTACCAGTGCGGCACCCAGTAATGGCGCGCGCGCAGCACCCGGTCGATGGCGCGGGTGGCGGTCACGAGCTCAGTGCGGGATTTCGCCGCGATCACCTTTTCAATGAGGGCGTCGACGACCGGGTCCTTGATGCCGGACAGGTTGAAGCTGCCGGTGGTGTCCGCCGCCCCAGACCCCCAGTAAGAGCGGATCTCGACGCCCGGCGTCACCCGCAGCACATAGCGCTGGGTGATGATGTCGAAATCGAAGGCTTTCAGCCGCGACTGATATTGCGAGGGATCGACAAGGCGGATGCGGGCATCGATGCCGAGTATTTTCATGTTCTTGACGAACGGCGCGATGATCCGCTCGAAGGTCGGGGAAAAGATAAGGAATTCGATTTCGAATTTTTCACCCGCTGCATTGACGCGCATCCCGTCCTTGATGGTCCAGCCCGCCTCTTTCAGCAGCTTTGAGCCGGCGCGCAGCAATTTGCGGTCCTGACCCGAGCCATTGGAGACCGGTGAGGAATAGGGGGCTAAGAAGACCTCCTTGGGGAGCTGGTCCCGGTAAGGGGCGAGCAGGGCGAGTTCGGCCTCGCCGGGAGGCCCGGACGCCTTCATGTCGGAGTTCTCAAAGAAGGAGTTGGTGCGTTTGTAGAGCCCGTAGAACTGGTTCTTGTTGGTCCACTCGAAATCGAATGCATAGTCGAGCGCCCTGCGCACGCGCGGGTCGGAGAATTTCTTGCGCCGGACATTGATGAAGAAACCCTGGGCGCCCGAGGGGCGCGCATCGGGGAGCGTCAGGCGCAGCAGACGCCCCGAGCGCACCTGCGCGATGTCGTATTCCTTTGCCCAGGTTTTGGACGTGAATTCCTCGCGCAGGTCATATGCACCGGCCTTGAGGGCTTCGAATTCCGCCGTGCGGTCGCGGAAATATTCGTAGCGCAGCTCGGCGAAGTTGAAGCGGCCCCGGTTTACGGGCAGGTCTTTCGCCCAATAGTCCTCGCGCCGCCCGAAAACGATGAAGCGCCCCTGCTTCATCTTCGCCACCGTGTAGGGCCCTGACCCGAGCGGCGTTTTCAGGCTGGTCTTTGAAAAATCATTCTTGTCGTAATAGGCCTTGGAGAAGATCGGCAGTCCGGCAACGATTAGCGGCAGGTCGCGGGTTTGATTGCCCGTAAAGTGATAGCGCACGGTAGCTGAGTCCAGCGCCTCGACCTTTTCCACATCGCGCAGTTGCAGGGCGATGCGCGGATGCCCCTTTTCCTTCAGCAGCGTGAATGAGTTGACCACATCCTCGGCTCTCAACGGCGAGCCGTCGGCGAATTTGGCCTCGGCCCGCAGATAAAAGGTGACCGTTCTGCGGTCGTCGGACAGCTCGACCGAATGGGCCACCAGCCCATACATGGAATCCGGCTCATCCTGGGCCGGGGTCATCAGGGCGTCGAACAGATAGCCAAGACCCTGCGCCGCGTCGCCCTTGAGAATAAAACCATTGAGGGAGTTGAAGGTGATGAGGCCCGCGGTCCCGATCATCGACAGGCGCCCGCCCTTGGGGGCGTCCGGGTTGACATAGTCGAAATTGGTAAAGTCGGCGGGGTATTTGAGTTCGCCGAATGTGGAGAGCCCGTGGCGGCGCTCCGCGGCGGCGGCCGGGGAGTGCACGAGGTGTGTCAGGAACAGCGCCATGAGCGCCGCAAAGATTGTAGTGCGCACTAAAGTCAGGGGCGGGGAAGTCCGTGCAAATCGCATATCCTTCGAGACGGCGCTCGCGCGCCTCCTCAGGATGAGGGGTGAGCAAGAACGAATATATACCTCATGCCGAGGAGCGCCCGCAGGGCGCGTCTCGAAGCATGTGCCACCCGTCAGCCAAAACCAGAAATGCCGTAACGTCACTTGGCCTCCGCCAGCTTCTTCGCCGCATCCTCGTTCCACCACCAGATGTCGGGGAAACCAACCGACTGCGAGGGGAGCGTTTCAGGCGCGCCGAAGCGGTCCCAATAGGCGATGCGCGAATAGGGCGCGTACCATTGCGGCACCACATAGTGGTTCCAGAGCAGCACGCGGTCCAGCGCTCGGGTGGCCGCCACCAGTTCGGAGCGGTCCTTGGCGAAAATGATCTTGTCGATCAGCCTGTCGATGGCCGGGTTCTTGACGCCGATGAGATTGCGGCTGCCCTTCTTGTCGGCGGCGGCCGAACCCCAGAAGCCCCGCTGTTCATTTCCCGGCGACTGCGACTGGCTGAAATTACCGACGATGATGTCGAAGTCGAATGAGTCGAGCCGGCGTGAATATTGCGGCGGGTCGACCACGCGCAGCGAAACCTTGATGCCGAGGCGCTCCAGATTGCGCGAATAGGGCTGCACGATCCGCTCGAACTGCGGCGAGACCAGGAGAAAACTCGCGGTCATCTGCCGGCCGGTCTTGTCATTGACGAGCTTACGGTCCTTGACCGACCAGCCGGCGGCCTTGAACAGCTTTGTCGCCGCGCGCAAATTCCTGCGGATCGACCCCGAGCCGTCCGATACCGGATTGGTATAGGGCGTGGTGAAGACTTCCGGCGGCACCTGATCCCTGATTTCGTTCAGGATTTCCAGCTCGCGGCCCTCGGGCAAGCCGGAAGAGGCCAGCTCGGTGTTCTCGAAATAGCTCGAGACCCGCCTGTATTGCCCGTAGAACAGGTTCTTGTTGGCCCACTCGAAATCGAAAGCGAGATTGAAGGCGCGGCGCACGCGCGGGTCCTGAAACTTCTCGTGCCGCGTGTTCAGCACGAAGGCCTGCATCGGCTGGCCGCGCTTGAGCTCGACAAGCCGGCGCTTCAGCATGCCCTTCTTTACCGTCTTGAGGTCGTAGCCGGTGGCCCAGTTCTTGGAACTGGTCTCGCGGTAGAAATCGAGCCGGTCGGCCTTGAACGCCTCGAAGGCGATAGTCGAATCGCGGTAATATTCAAACCGGATTTCGTCGAAATTGTCCTTGCCCAGCTTCACCGGCAGTTTTGCCGCCCAGTAATCCTTGACCCGCTCCAGGGTCATGGAGCGTCCGGCCTTTACCTCCTTGATACGGTAGGGGCCCGAGCCCAGCGGAGGGTCGAGCGTGGTCTTGGTGATGTCGCGCGGATTTCCGTCCGCGTCGTTCGAGGTCCAGTAATGTTTGGGCAGAATCGTCAGCTCGCCGACAATCATGGGAAGTTCGCGATTGTTTTTGACGTTGAAGGTAAAGGTAACTTCGCGCGGACCCGTCTTTTCCGCCTTCACCACATTCTTGTAATACTGGCCGTAAAAAGGGTGCCCCTTTTTCATGGCTTCAAGGCTGAAAATGACATCTTCCGGGCTCACCGGCTTGCCGTCATGCCAGCGCGCGCCGTCGCGCAGCTTGAAGGTGGCGGTGCTGAAGTCGTCCGGATAGGTCATCCATTCGGCGATCAGCCCGTAGGCGGTGGAGGGTTCATCCAGGCTCGTTTCCATCAGCTGGTCGTAAATCAGGCTAACCCCCGTCGCCGAAACGCCCTTCAGGATGAACGGGTTCAGACTGTCGAACGAGCCGATCGCCGGCAGGCGTATGGCGCCGCCCTTGGGGGCGTTGGGGTTGACGTATCTGAAGTTTGTGAAATCGGCCGGGTATTTCGGTTCGCCGATAAGCGAGAGCGCATGGTGGCGCATCTTATCGGCGGTCGCGGGAGGAATGAGGACGGCGAGGCTGAGGAGGGAAACGACCAGGAGGAAACGGATGCGCACGAACATTATCGGTGCCTTCAGATGATTGACACGTGACAGGGCCGCCCGGGCCCTGCCATTGGCTAGCCCGGGGACAGATATTGAGGCCATGACCTAGCATGGCGCGCGGGTGCAATTCCGCCAAATTAAAAATTTGTTAGGCCGAATGGCTGTTTAGGGGGCGGGCAGCGGCGCCGGGCTGTCGGAAAGTGTGCGCAGGTACGCCAGCAGATCCGCCCGCGTGGCGGCGTCGGCAAGTCCGGCGAAGGGCATGCGCGTGCCCGGCAGGCATGCTTTCGGTTTGGTGATGAAGCAATCGAGCAGCTCGAAGGTCCAGACGCCGCCCTTGGTCTTCACCACTTCGGAATACTTGTATCCCGGTATGGACCCGACATCGCGCCCGACGATGCCATAGAGATTGGGGCCGACCTTGTTCGGCCCGCCATCCTTGAATGTGTGGCAAGCCAGGCATTTGGCCAGCACTCTCTTGCCGCGGACCGCATCGCCGCCCGCCAGACGGGCGCCGAGCGATTCTCCGCCTGGCGAAGCCGTCGCCGCCGGTTTTTCGGGTACGGGCGTCATCTCTACCGGTTTTTCGGCCGCCGGCATGGCTGCGGTCTTCGGTTCCGTTGCCTCGGCCGGTTTCTCCGGCGCCGGCATGGCCGCGGCTTTTTCCTCGGCCGGTTTTTCGGCCGCCGGCATGGCCGCGGTCTTCGGTTCCGTTATCTCGGCCGGTTTCTCCGGCGCCGGCATGGCCGCGGCTTTTTCCTCGGCCGGTTTTTCGGCCGCCGGCATGGCCGCGGCCTTCGGTTCCGTTATCTCGGCCGGTTTCTCCGGCGCCGGCATGGCTGCGGCTTTTTCCTCGGCCGGTTTTTCGGCCGCCGGCATGGCCGCGGCCTTTGGTTCCGTTACCTCGGCCGGTTTCTCCGGCGCCGGTATGGCCGCGGCTTTTTCCTCGGCAGGCTTCATGGCCGCCTTGGCCTCGGGCAGGGGCGGCGGGCTGTCGCCTTGCTGGCGAAGATAAAGAATAAGGTCGGCGCGCTGCCCCGCCTTCTTGATTCCGGGGAACGCCATCTTGGTGCCCTTGATAAACGCTTTGGGCTTGGCGATGAACTGGTCCAGCGCCTCATAGTCCCAATTGCCGCCCTTGGCTTTCAGGGCTCCTGAAAAGGCAAACCCTTCCGTCGAACCGAGCGCACGGCCGAGGACGCCATACAGGTTTGGCCCGATCTTGTTCTTGCCGCCCTTGTTGAAGGTGTGGCATGCGGCGCATTTTTTGGCGATGCCCTGTCCCTTCTCCGCGCTGGCTTCCGCCAGCAGAGCGGCAAGGGAGATTTCCGCCGCCTCGGCGGCCGGTTCTTTCGCTTCCTGGGCCGGCGCTTCGTCGACTTCGACCTCGTAACCCGGCTTGGCCGGCTTCTCCGCCTTGAAGATAATATTGGTTGCCGACTTCGTGCCGAATAACACGAGCAGCGCGAACAATATTGCTCCGGCAATCTTGTTGAATTCAAAAGCATCCATGAGTGGCCGCCCCCCGAATCATTTTGGCGTGGGTATTCCCCCCGGCGTGCCGCCGAATATAGTGTTTTCGACCGCTGTTGCAACTCGCACGTGAGGCGGATATTGCATTAATACGATTCTTTCAAACTCTAGCGGAAACGGGCCATGAGCGGAACATTGATTGTCATCCCCGCACGCATGCAGGCGACCCGTCTGCCGGGCAAGCCCCTGGCGGATATTTGCGGTGAGCCGATGATCGTTCATGTGTGGCGCAGGGCGGTAGAATCCGGCGCCGGCCGCGTGGCGGTGGCGACCGATGCGCAAGAAGTCCGGGCGGTGGTCGAGCAGGCCGGCGGCGAGGCCGTCATGACGCGCGCGGCCCATGAAAGCGGGACCGACCGCATTTCCGAGGCGGTGGAAACGCTCGATCCGGGGGGCGCCTGTGACATAGTGGTCAATCTGCAGGGCGACCTGCCGACGCTCGATCCGCGTCTGATCGGCGCGTGTACCGGGCCGCTGCGCGAGCCCGCCTGCGATATCGGAACGCTCGCCGCCGAGATTACCGAAGAAGCCGAACGCGACGATCCTCACGTGGTGAAAGTGGTTGGTTCGCGCGAGGGCGGCGGGCGCATCATGCGGGCGCTCTATTTTACCCGCGCGAGCGCGCCCCATGGCGAGGGCCCGCTCTATCATCATATCGGTCTGTACGCCTTCCGCCGCGCCGCGCTTTCGCGCTTCGTTGCGCTGCCGCGTTCGGAGCTTGAAATGCGTGAGAGACTTGAGCAGCTGCGCGCGCTGGAAGCGGGGATGCGCATCGATGTGGCCCTCGTTGACACGGTGCCGGTCGGCGTCGATACTCCCGCCGACCTTGAGCGGGCACGCGCGCTTCTGGGCGGCGCGAGCCGGTAACACATTCGCGTTTCAGGTTTTTTCGAAGCCTTTTCCATGCAGCGTAATATCTAACCGGGCGAGCCATGGCCGATCCGAACGAAACGAAAATAGCTTTTCAGGGCGAAAAGGGCGCGCATTCCCATGCCGCCTGCCTGCATGTCTATCCGGACATGGAGCCGGTTGCCTGCGCCACTTTCGAGGATGCGCTGGGGTCGGTGAAATCGGGCAAGGCCAAATACGCCATGATCCCGATCGAGAATTCCGTGGCGGGGCGTGTGGCGGACATCCATCACCTGCTGCCCGAAGCGGACCTCTACATGGTCGCCGAACACTTTGAGCGGGTCCGCCACCAGCTTCTCGGATTGCCCGGTGCGAAAATCGAAGACCTGAAAAGTGTCCTCAGCCATACCCATGCGCTTGGCCAGTGCCGTGATATTATCCGCGCGCTGGGGCTCAAGGCCGTGCGCGAGGCCGATACCGCGGGCTCGGCGCGCATCGTGAAGGAGGAGGGCGACCCGGCACAGGGCGCCATCGCCTCCGAACTGGCGGCGAGGATTTACGGTCTCAATGTCCTTAAACGCGGCATCGAGGATGCGGTCCACAACACGACCCGCTTTGTGGTTCTTTCCGCCGAACCCGATGACGCGGAGCCCGATGCGGGGGCCGTCATCACCACTTTTATCTTCCGTGTGCGCAACGTACCGGCCGCGCTCTACAAGGCGATGGGCGGTTTCGCGACAAACGGCGTCAATATGACCAAGCTCGAATCCTATCAGCTTGAGGGGTCGTTCAACGCCACCATGTTCCACGCCGACATCGAGGGCCATCCCTCGACGCGCAACGTCCGTCTCGCGCTGGAGGAACTTTCGTTCTTTTCCTCGCAGGTGAAAATCCTCGGCACCTATCCCGCAAGCCCGTTCCGCAAGGAACTGGAGGAGGCCAATGCGCTTCCGGGGAGTGCCGGAAACGGCTGAGCGCCATTTGCGAGTCCATGACCTGAAGCGAGAATAGTTTCAATCCTCCACGCCGGCATTCGACGCCGCCGGTGTCAGCATCGGATTATTTCAGATGAAATCAGGAAAACGCGCGCGCCTGTGGGTCTCGGCCGGCGTGGTTGCGCTGGTGGCGATCGGTGCGCTGGCGGTAAAAAGATATGTGATCGACCGGCCCTACGCTTCGCCGGGCTGGGCCTATGAAATTCATACGCGGGGGCTTCTGCGCGCGGACAATGTGGCGATCGGGCCCGACAAATCGATTTATGTGTCGCTGGAGCAGTCCAGGGGCAAGGGCAAGATCGTTCGCCTGAAGGATGGGCGCACCCAAACCGTTGTTTACAATCTGAGCCGGCCCGACGGTCTCATCGCCAGCGCTTCCGATCTTTATGTGAGCGAGGAAATCGAGGGCGGCAGAATATTGAAAATCGCCCTGAAGGATTTCAGCAAGACTGTCGTTACGAGGCTGGAGAAGCCCGAAGGGATCATGGTGATGCCCGATGGGGCATTGATCGTGGCCCAGGACAAAACGGACGGCCGCGTCGTGAAGGTTTCAAGCAACGGGACCGTTACCGTCCTGGCCGACAATATTCGCAGGCCTGAGGGTCTGACGCTGGGAAAAGACGGCGAGATTTATGTCGCCGAGACGGCCACGGGACGCATTCTCAGGATTTCGGAAAAGGGCGTTGAGCCTTTTGTGGAAGGGCTCAATCAACCCGATCAGGTGACCATGGGGCCGGACGGAGCTTTGTGGATTACCGAGGATCGCAAAGGCGCGCGGCTGATGCGCTTCAGCTCGGGACGTCTCGAAACCATACTGGAAAACCTGAACAGGCCCCAGGGCATTGCGGTCGCCGATGCAACCTCGGTCTATGTGGTGGAGCAGGGCCGGAACCGTCTGCTGCGGGTGCATAGCGCCAGATAGGGTTCATGCGCCATACCGCGTCCTTAGCAATTCATTTACCAGCAACCTCTACTATTGCGTGCATTAAGGGAAGCATTACACACATGGCGAGTGAACTGAGAATCCTGCGCTTCAATCTGGGCGAGGTCGCAATGGCCCTGCGGGCCCTGGGGCCGCGCATCGGACTGGCCCTGCCCGAAGGCGATATCACATCGGCGGAAAACGACGCCGGCCAGGAAACTCCAGCCACGTGTTTTGCGGTGAGCGGGTGCGAGGACAATCTGAGCGTTCCAAACGGAAAGCTCGCGGCCAGCCTGATTCACTATTGCGGCGAGACCGGTATTGCGCTTCCACGCGAGAGCACCAAGGAAATCTATGTGTCCCCGCAATATATTGAGCTGCGATTCGCGCAGCGTCATACCCGGCCCGCCGGCCCCACGGAAGCCAATATCAAGATATAAATTCCGGCTCAGGCCCCGCACCGGTCCGCAAAGCTCTTGATCAGCGCATAGGCAATCGAGTGCGGCCCGGGCACGGTAATGCCATCCGCGTGGTTGCCCGCCATCATCCGGCGCACTTCTTCGGCCGTAAACCAGCGCGCGTCATGGAGTTCATCTTCTTCCAGCGTCAGCTTTGTCGTCAGCGCCTGCGCCCAGCATCCGACCATGAGCAGATGCGGAAACGGCCAGGGCTGGCTCGCCATATAGGTCACCTCGCCGACCGTGATCCCCGTTTCCTCGCGCATTTCGCGCCGCACGCAGGCCTCTATGTCCTCGCCGGGCTCAACAAAACCGGCCAGTGTCGAATAGAATTTATGCGCATAGCGTTTGTGATGGCCGAGCAGGCAGCGCGTCCCGTCGGTAATCAGCACGATCGCGGCCGGGTCCGCGCGGGGAAAGAACTCCTGCTCGCAGGCGGTGCATTCGCGCCGCCACCCGGCATCGCGCGGCCGGGTCTCCGCCCCGCAGCGCCCGCACCATCGGGTCACATCGTGCCAGGCGGCCAGCGCCCGGGCCATGCCGGCCACCGAAAGGTCTTGGCTTGACAATGCGCCCTGCAGGGCGAGGGAGCGCAAATCAACCAGCGGTTTCAGCGCGTCCATGCCGCCGGGGACCGAGCTGGCCTCCGCCTCGCTGAGCGAAACCGCAAATACGCCATGCCCCCCGGCGTCGCATCCAAGCAATATTGCGCGGGTTCGATCCAGCCCGAGTTTGCCGATTTCTCCGGCGCTGTGCCAGCGCAGGCTGGTTTCGCTCCTGTCGGCATTCGAGTTCACGGCGAGAGAGAGGTTCGCGAGCAGCAGAAAGCGGCTGCCGCCGGCGGCAAGCCGTTCCTCAAGCCAGCCCCTGTCGCCGCGCTTTTCCGCCATGCGGTCGAGCGCGTGCTCGCTGCGAATGGAGAACTGCGGAAAATCTTTGGCGTCGGGAAAGTCCACTGGCATCGAATGGTCCTGCGTGAGGCGGCCGGTCATATGAAATCAACCGCGGGTCGGATTCAAGCCGCATCGGCAAAGAATGCCTCTTGCCCATCCGGCCCCTGAACCTGATATAACGGGGCCGGGAGGTTGGCTGCAGACGTGTCTCTCGCCAACCGGGTCAGATCCGGAAGGAAGCAGCCCTAACGAGTTTGGCGCGGGTTGCATGTCCAGCCTCCTACTTAAACTTCAGACGTGGTGTCATGGCCAAGCCGAAAAAACCATCATCAGGCGCCAAGTCAACCGGCGCCACGCAGCAGGGCGCGGCCTACGCCGTGCTGGCGCGCAAATACCGTCCGAAAAATTTCGATGAACTGATCGGCCAGGATGCGATGGTGCGCACGCTCACCAACGCCTTCGCGTCGGGGCGCATCGCCCAGGCCTATATGCTCACCGGGGTGCGCGGCGTCGGCAAGACGACCACGGCGCGCATTTTGGCGCGCGCGCTCAACTATGAGCGCGAAGGCGTGGAGGGACCGACCATCGAGATGGGCGAAATGGGCGAGCATTGCGCGGCGATCATGGAATCGCGCCATGTGGACGTGCTGGAAATGGATGCGGCCTCCCATACCGGCATCGACGATATTCGCGAGATCATCGAAAGCGTGCGCTACAAGCCGGTCGCCGCGCGCACAAAAGTTTACATCATCGACGAAGTACACATGCTTTCGAGGCAGGCCTTCAACGGTTTGCTGAAAACGCTGGAAGAGCCGCCGGAGCATGTGCGCTTCATCTTCGCCACCACGGAAATCCGCAAAGTGCCGGTGACGGTGCTGTCGCGCTGCCAGCGGTTCGATTTGCGCCGGGTGGATGTTGCGCTGCTGCGCGGTCACTTCGCCAGGATCGCCATGCTGGAAAAGGCGAAAATCGACGACGATGCACTGACCCTCATCGCCCGCGCGTCGGAAGGCTCGGTGCGCGACGGGCTGTCCATCCTCGATCAGGCCATAGCCCACGGGAGGGACGAGGTGACGGGCGGCGATGTGCGCGTCATGCTGGGCCTGGCCGACCGCGCGCGGGTGTTCGAGCTTCTGGAGACCGTATTCAACGGCGACGCCAGGGGCGCGCTGGAAGGTTTGCGCGCGCTTTATACCGATGGCGCGGAACCGGTGCAGATTCTGGGCGATCTGGCGGAGTGCGTTCATGTGGTGACGCGTATCGCGGCCGCCGGCAAGGACGCCGCCGACCCGACATTGAGTGAAGCCGAGCGCGGCCAGGCGGAGGACCTTGCCGGAAGGCTTGATATCGGCGCTCTGGCGCGGGCCTGGCAGATGCTGCTCAAGGGGCTCGAAGAAGCGGGCGCCGCGCCGCATCCCCTGGCGGCGGCCGAAATGGTGCTGGTGCGCCTCGCCTATATGGCGGGCCTGCCCTCGCCGAAGGATTTGGCGCGGGTGATAGCGGGCGATGGCCAGGCCAGGACGGAAGGCGTTTCACAAGGCGGCGGCGCGGCGGCGCCCCCGGCGGCCGCACGCACGGCCGGTTCCGCCCAGGCACAACCCGTGGCCGTTGAAGAGAGCGCGCCCGAGACCGCATCGCTCAGCCGGCCCGAGATACAATTGCGGAGCTTTAACGACGTGATCGCGCTGGTGGATTCCAAAAGAGAGCGTAAACTCGGCCATGCGCTGGAACATGATGTCCGCCTCATCCGCTTCGCGCCGCGCCATATTGAAATCAAGCTGCTGGATGGCGCGCCGCGCATGCTGCCCAATGAACTGGGTTCAAAACTAAAGGCGTGGACGGGCGAACAGTGGATCGTGGCCGTAACCGATGGCGAGGGCGAGGAGACAATTGCGGAGAAGCGCCGGGCGCGCGAGCGCGAAGAGGCGGCGCGCAAACAACGCGAAATCGAGGAACTGAAGCAGCATCCGGCGCTAAGGGCCGTGTTTGAGCATTTCCCCGAGGCCCGCATCACCGATGTGCGCAAGCTGGGCTCAGAAGAAGAGGACAGGTGATCTGATGAAAGATTTTTCCAACATGATGAAGAAGGCCCAGGAACTTCAGGGCCGTATGGCGGAGATGCAGGGCGAGCTCGACAAGCTGGAATGCAAGGGCACGTCGGGCGCCGGACTTGTCACGGTTACGCTCAATGGCAGGGGCGACATGAAGGGGCTCGAAATCGATGCCTCGCTCATCAAGCCGGATGACGCGGAAATCCTCGAAGACCTGATCATCGCCGCCCATGCCGACGCCCGGTCCAAGATGGAAAACCAGCTTCAGGACAAGATGAAGGATATCACCGGCGGTCTGCCAATTCCGCCCGGCATGAAGCTGTTTTAATCAAACGCCAGGGCGATACGACACATGACCCGCAACGTCGCCGGTCCGGAAATCGAGCAATTGATCCAGTTGCTGGCGCGGCTCCCCGGATTGGGACCGCGCTCGGCGCGCCGCGCCGCGCTGCATCTCATCAAGAAGAAAGACCAGTTATTGACGCCGCTCGCCGCCGCCATGACCCGCGCCCGCGACACGATCACTGTGTGCGCGAGTTGCGGCAATGTCGACACGGCGAGCCCCTGCACGATCTGCTGCGACCCGCGCCGGGACGATGCGCTGATCTGCGTCGTGGAGGAGGTGGGCGATCTCTGGGCGCTGGAGCGGGCCGGCGTCATCAAGGGCCGCTATCACGTGGTCGGCGGCACATTGTCGCCGCTCGACGGCGTCGGGCCGCAGGAGTTGAATATCGCCAGCCTTCTCGAGCGCGTGAAACCGGGCGAGGTGAAAGAGGTTCTGCTGGCGCTCAACGCCACGGTCGAGGGCCAGTCGACAGCGCACTACCTCATGGACGCTCTGGAGCAGAGCGGCGTCACTATCACACAACTTGCGCATGGCGTGCCGATTGGCGGCGAACTCGACTATCTCGATGAAGGCACGCTCGCCGCCGCCATCAAGGCGAAGAAGACGCTCTGAACGGACCGGCCGCCTATGCGGCTTCGCGGTCCAGCTCCGGGACGTCTTGCCCCGGCGTGTCGTCCTCGCTTTCCTCCTCAAAACTCTCGGGCGCCATCAATGTGTCGCGCAGCACACCGTCCAGGTAATCGGCATAGTGCTGGCGCATGGTTTCCAGATACTCGATTTGAGCGGTGGTCAGCTCGGCCATCGATTTGCAGGTGCACACCCTTCCCGGCCACTCAAGCCAGGCGGATACGCGATTGCCGCATAATCCGAGCCACGCTCCGTGCAGCGGCATGCCAAGTTGCACAAGGGGCAGAACCGCGTCGGGGATGCCATCAAGACGAGGCGTTGGAAGTCCGCATGTGAAGGCGTTTTCGCCCGGCGTGCGGCAGTCTGATTTCTTACCGGTCATGGGAAAGACTCCTTTCCTGCGATGTTCCCTCAAATATAAGGTGTTTTTCACGGATTTCGAGATGGTACTTAGCCGCACGGCCCATGCGGGCGATGTGAGGCCGTTACGGCGCTCGGATTTTCCGGCGGCAGGGAAGGGGAAGGATCGGATATGGCCATGGACCGGTACGAAAGGGCCGCGCGGTTCCGCGCGCTGCATGAGCGCGAGGGCGCTTTTATCACCCCCAACCCGTGGGACCGCGGGTCGGCGCGGGTGCTGGCCGGGCTCGGCTTTGAAGCGCTGGCCACGACAAGCTCCGGATTTGCCTTCACGCTGGGCCGGAGCGACGGGGCCGTGTCGCGCGAGGAGACCATGGCGCATATCCGCGATCTGGTCGGCGCCGCGGCGCTGCCCGTCTCCGCCGATCTGGAAAATTGCTATTCGGACGATCCCGCCGAGGCCGCCCAGACCCTACGCCTCGCCTGCGAGGCCGGGGCTTCGGGCGGGTCGATCGAGGATTATTCGGGCCATCCCGGCGGGCGAATTTACGACTTCGATCACGCGGTCGAGCGCGTTGCGGCGGCGGTGGAAGTCGTGCGCGGCCTGCCCGTGCCTTTCATGCTCACGGCGCGGGCGGAAAACCTGATCCGGGGCCGCGATGATCTGGCAGATACGATAAAGCGGCTTCAGGCCTTCGAGAAGGCCGGGGCCGATGTGCTTTATGCACCGGGGCTGAAAACGGAGGACGAGGTGAAACAGGTTTGCAGCGCCGTTTCAATGCCGGTCAATGTGCTGGCCGGCGCAAGCCTCACTGCTGCTGAAATCGCAGGCGCGGGCGGCAAGCGCATCAGCGTCGGCGGCGCGCTGGCGCGCGTCGGCATTGGCGGGTTTCTCGGCGCGGCCCGCGAGATGGCCGAGGGCGGCACCTTCGCGGCCTTTGCCGGTGCGCCGGGCTTTGGCGAGATCAACAAGTTGATGGAGGGAGAATAGACTCCCTGCTTCTGATCCCGTCCGAGACGGCACCCTTCGAGACGGCGCTATCGCGCCTCCTCAGGGTGAGGGTGATGATTTTGCCGCCTTGAGGTGAAACGCGCTAGGCCTCATGCTGAGGAGCCGCCGCAGGCGGCGTCTCGAAGCATGTGCATCACACTCGACGCCGTGACAAACCGGGTAACAAGCCAAGATCGCCATGGATAAGCGCCTGTTTTTTCGCTCTGCTCCACCCTTTGATCTGGCGTTCGGCGGTAATGGCGTCGGCTATGCGGTCGAAATATTCTGAAAATGCCAACTCAACCGGCCGCCGGCGCGCGGTATATCCGCCGAGTGCGCCTGAGTTATGCTCGGTCACGCGGCGTTCAAGGGACGTGCGTGTGGCGCCCGTATAGTAGCTGCCATCGCTACAGCGAAGGATGTAGACGTAAGCGCCCATATTCCCGTTCCGTCCGAGACGACACCCTTCGAGATGGCGCTATCGCGCCTCCTCAGGGTGAGGGTGATGATTTTGCCGCCTCCTCAAAAGTGAGGTGAAACAAGCACAACCTCATGCTGAGGAGTCGCCAAAGGCGGCGTCTCGAAGCATGCCAATATCCACGCTTGCAACCCCCTATTTCCCGGCAATCAAACCGGGCCGCTTGCCGTTGCCGGCGGGCTTGGGGGTCGCCTTTCCCTTTTTGCGCGCGCTGGCCGGCATTTTCGCCTGCTCCTTTGCCTTGGCCTCCTCGTCGAAATCGAGGGTTTCGATCTTGCGGCCGCGAGAAGTGATTTTCTCCGATGACGTCAGCACAAGTTCGATGTCCTTGTTCGCCTGGCCGAAATGCTGCTGCAGTTTGAGAACCCGGTCGCGCAGGCGGTGCACGTCGTCCATGAGACAGCCGACTTCCTTCTGGATGAGCCCCGCCTGCTCGCGCATTTTCACGTCTTTCATGATCGCCTGCATGGTCTGCACCGCGAGCATCAGCATATTGGGCGAGACGATGACGATGCGGGCGCGCGCCGCCTTCTGGATGATGTCGGCGAAACTCTCATGCAAATCCGCATAGAGGGATTCGGAAGGAACGAACATCAGCGCCGTGTCCTGGGTTTCTCCGGCAATGAGATAGCGCTCCGCAATGGCCGCGATATGCACGCCCACATCCTGGCGCACGCGCGCGGCGGCCTGCTTTTTCTGGTTCTCGTTTCGCGCTTCGCGCACCGCCTCGAAACCTTCGAGGGGAAATTTGGCGTCGATCACCAGGTCCGGCGCGTTGGGCAGGTGGATGATGCAGTCGGGCCGCATGTTATTGGAGAGCGTCGCCTGGAATGTATAGGCGCCGCGCGGCAGCCCGTCCTCGATGATCGCCTCCATGCGCCCCTGGCCGAAGGCGCCGCGCTGCTGCTTGTTGGCGAGGATATCCTGCAGGCCGACGATATTCGAGGACAGCTCGGTGATGTTCTTCTGCGCCGTGTCGATGACGGCGAGGCGCTCGTTCAGCTTCGACAGGCTTTCAGTGGTCTTTTGCGCGCTTTCATTGAGGTTATGCCCGAGCCGGTGGGTGACGCTGTCCAGGCGCTGGTTGATGGACCGGGTCAGTTCCGATTGCCGCGAGACGGAAATTTCCGCGACCGTCTGCAATCGTCCTTTCAGCTCGGCCAGTTCGGCGTCGAGATGCGAGGATTGCGCCGCGCGCTCCCCTCTCTCATTGCCGCGCCGCGACTGGTTGACAATGACGACAATCAGCAGCGCCAGCAGGACCAGCGCGGCAAACCCGGCGATGCCCAGCAAAAGCAGCATGGGGTCGAGCGCGATGTCGCCCACGCGAATGGCATTTTCGTTCATGGGCAAAGCTATAGCGCGATTCGCGCGGGGTTTGGATCAAAACAGGAACATTTATGCGCTCTGCCATGTTGACCTCGGACAGCCCACCTCCTATTTCAACAGCCTATGGCGAAACGAAATATCATCACCCTGCCGGACCCGCTGCTGCGCCGCTCAAGCGCGCCCGTCGAGCGCGTGGACGACGAATTGCGCACGCTGATCGATGACATGCTGGAGACCATGTATGACGCGCCGGGGGTCGGACTGGCGGCGGTGCAGCTCGCCATACCGCGCCGGCTCATCGTCATGGATGTGAAATACCGTAATTCGGATGAAGAGGGCGGCGAGGTGGCGCGGGCGCCCATCGCCATGGTGAACCCGGAAATCCTTACACGCAGCGAGGAAATGCGCGTCCATGAAGAAGGCTGCCTGTCGATCCCCGAATTCTACGCTGAGGTCGAGCGCCCCGCGAATATCACCGTGCGCTATCTCGACCGGGAGGGAAAGCAATGCGAGATGGCGTGCGGGGACGTGCTGGCGACCGTTGTCCAGCATGAAGTGGACCATCTGAACGGCAAGCTGTTCATCGATTATATCTCGCGGCTCAAACGCGACCGGGTCATCAAGAAATTCGTCAAGGCGGCGAAGGGCGAGGTTGTGGCTTGAGCGCCCACCTCTTCCCCTTAACTAAAATGTCCGTCGGCAGGACTCGCCAAGCCAAATGCGGGTTACTATAATCCCTGGTGAGGGCTCCGGCCCTGACAATTACAGAGAAACCCGTTGGCTGTGGTGGCCTGAAACGCGTCTAACCGAATGCGATACTTTACCGGTGAAGCTGATCTAGACAGTTGAGGTAAGCGGGTTTGTCTGTGGGAGGGCCGTATCTTTCAATAGATGCGGCTCTCCGCGTTTCTGGCATCCGCTTCCCGCCCCGCGTAAAACGTGATTGGTTATCGCCTTAAAGTTTACGGGAACCGCCCTTTATGCCACTTCGCATCATCTTCATGGGAACGCCCGACTTTGCCGTGCCTTGCCTCTCGGAGCTGATCGGCGCGGGGCACGAAGTCGCCAGCGTTTACACACAGCCGCCGCGCGCGGCGGGACGGGGGCAGAAGGAACGGCTCTCGCCGGTACATGTTTTCGCGCAGAATACCGGCCTGCCGGTGGTCACGCCGCGCTCGTTGAAGGACGCAGCCGTGCAGCGTGAGTTTGCCGCGCTCGGGGCGGACGCAGCGGTGGTGGTGGCCTATGGGCTGATTCTCCCCAAACCCGTTCTCGAAGCATCCGGGCATGGCTGCCTCAACCTGCATGGCTCACTGCTGCCGCGCTGGCGCGGGGCCGCTCCCATCCAGCGCGCCATCATGGCCGGCGACACCGAGACCGGCGTCATGGTGATGCGCATGGACGAAGGGCTGGATACGGGGCCGGTATGTCTGGCCGAGCGGGTTGCCATCGGCGCGAATGAAACCGCGGGCGAGCTGCACGACACTCTGGCGCGCGCCGGCGCGGATTTGATGGTGCGGGCGCTGGCGGCGCTGGAACGCGGCAGCCTTGTTTGCACACGGCAGGCGCGCGAGGGCGTCACCTACGCCTCCAAGATCGAGAAGAACGAAACCCGCATTCGCTGGGACCGCCCGGCTGCGCAAGTGCACAATCATATACGCGCGCTTTCGCCCTTTCCCGGCGCCTGGTTCGAGCTCGAGACAAACGGCGGGACCGAGCGCGTCAAGGTGCTGCGCTCGGCCATTGGCGCGGGCGAAGGCGTGCCCGGCGAAGTGCTGGACGAACAGCTGACGATTGCCTGCGCGAAAGGGGCTGTTCGCCTCACCCGCCTTCAGCGCGCCGGCAGGAAGCCGATGGGCGGGCGGGAATTCCTGCGCGGGCAGGCCATTGCGCCGGGAACGCGTCTGGAGTGATTGAAATCCGCGAACAGCGCGCCGGCGACCAGGAGGACGCCGATGGCGTCATCCGGGCGGCTTTCGGGCAGGAGGACGAAGTCGCGCTGGTCGCCGCCCTGAAAAAGAATAGCGAGCTGCTTTTGTCGCTGATAGCCGAGGCCGATGGGCGCATCGCGGGACATATCGGCTTTGCGCGAGGGTGGGTTCAATCGGAAGGCGGGCGCACCGCGTTCGCCTGGCTCGTGCCGCTTTCCGTCACGCCTGACCATCAGAAGCGGGGTATCGGAACGGCGCTGGTGAATGCCGGGCTCGAGCGATGCCGCGAGAAGGGTTTCGCCCATGCCATCGTCGTCGGCGACCCGGCCTATTACGGCCGTTTCGGTTTCACCGGCGAGGGGGCGGAAGATCTGGTATCGCGCTGGTCCGGCGCGTTGCTGGCGGCCCCGCTTTCGCAAACCCCGGCCAGACTGCGCGGGCGCGTCATCGAACCGGCAGCCTTTGAGGGGCTTGAGTAGGGCGTCTTGAGAACAGGCGGGTATTGCGTTCGGGCCTGTCCTGTCCCCCGGCCTTGATCCCGCTGGCCCCGGCGCTTGCCTTTTCGCAGAAAATCATAGTGATTAAAGCAGGCCCGTCCGAATCTCCGGGGCCGCTTGCCGGAGTATGCTGCGACACTGTATGTGCTGCGCCGGGCGGGAGGCTGGGCTAACCTTTCGCCGTGCGAGCGGCGATATTTTCCAACCATGACGGTGTGAGAAGAACGATGCGCGTCCAGACAAAACCGATTTCCGAATATCCCTTGTTCATCCGGGCGTTTTTCTGGAAGCAGAAGCGCACTTACGGCAAGGTTCTGGTGCCGGGGATGCTCTGGGGGCGCTCGCCATTCGTATTCTCGACCCTGGCGCTTCTGTATGGCGCCTTCAACCGGAAGAAATCACCCCTGGAGCCGGCGCTTCGCTCCTTGTTGACGGTTCGCGTCTCCCAGATCAATCACTGCGCATTCTGCGTCGACATCAATTCCTCGACCCTGCTCAAGCACGGCGTCTCCATGGACAAGGTCAATGCGCTTAATGATTGGCGCAACAGCGATCTGTATGATGAGCTCGAACGCGACGCGCTCGACTATGCCGAGGCCATGACCCTGTCTGACAGGGAGGTGAATGATGCGCATATCGACCGGCTCAGACGCCATCTCGGCGATGACGCACTGGTCGAGCTGACGGGCCTGATTGCTTTTCAGAACATGTCGAGCAAGTTCAACAGCGCGCTCGATGTGCCGCCGCAGGGGTTTTGCCAGATACCTGCAAAGAAGTAAGTTGCGGCTCCATGCCCCGTTACCGCATTACAATCGAATATGACGGCACGCCTTTTGTGGGCTGGCAGGTTCAGGACAACGGCCCCTCGGTTCAGGGGCGGCTGGCGCAGGCCATTGAAGCATTTTGCGGCGAGCATGTGATCCCCGGCGGCGCCGGGCGCACCGACGCGGGCGTTCATGCGCTGGGACAGGTGGCGCATTTCGATCTGGAGAAAGACTGGCCCGCCGATACCGTGCGCGACGCGCTCAACGCCCATTTGCGCCCCGACCCGATTGCGGTGCTCGCATGCGAAGTGGCGGCGCCGGATTTCGACGCCCGCTTTTCGGCCGCGAGGCGCGAGTATCTCTACCGGCTATGCGACCGGCGCGCGCCGCTGGCGCTGGACGCGGACCGGGTTTGGCTGGTTCACAAAACACTTGACGCCGGCGCCATGCATGACGCGGCGCAGGCGCTCGCGGGGAGCCACGACTTCACCACGTTCCGCTCCGTCAATTGCCAGGCCAGGTCGCCGGTGAAGACGCTGGACGCGCTCGCTGTGTCGCGCGTGGGAGCGGAGGTTCATATCACCGCGCGGGCGCGGTCCTTCCTGCACTCCCAGATGCGCTCCATTGCCGGAACGTTAAAGAAGGTTGGGGAGGGCAAGTGGCGCGCGCGCGATGTGGAGGCGGCGCTGAAAGCAAAAGACCGCGCGGCATGCGCCGCAATCGCGCCGCCGCATGGCCTGTATCTGGTGAAGGTCACATATTGAGAGGCCCTGGCCGGGCAGCGGCTGCTCTTAGCGTGGTTCCGTCTTTGACGGAACCGCTCCAGATTTTTTCGCTCACGACCTGTCCGCGCTTCGCGCGGGTCTGCGCGGGCGCGGCGCATAAGCGCCGGGCCGCAGTCGCGGCCTTACCGTTTCCGTTAAGAACAGAAACGGTCTAGCGCTTGCTCAGTTTCAGGAAGCCCTTGCCCTTTTTGCTGCTCACCCTGACGGTTTGGCGTGTGCCGCTGATGGAGATGTTGACCTTGCCCGACACGGCGTATTGGTCGGAGTACAGGCTGCCGGAATATCTGCCCGACTTGAGTTTCACGACACGGCCCGACTGAGCAAATGTACCTGCGGTCGTCGCGCAGGTCGCGTTTAGCACGAAAGTCCTTCCCTTGCTGTCACCCTTTTCGTAACTGACCCTGCAGCTGACGGGTTCGACCTGGCCGGAGGGGATCAGAGTCACCGAGCCCCGCCCGCTCCAGGACCCCAGGATCGATTGCGCGGATGCGACGCTCGCCATTGCCGGCATACCAAGGGCCAGGGCCAGCATTGCCGCGGGAATGATCCTCATCAATTGTCTCCTTGTCCGTCCGAACCCTCCGCCGCGCCTTGAAGCGCGGCGAATCCCTAACTATCATTTGCGGCCATTTTCCGAAAGATACCGCAGATTGGTCCAAGCAAATCCTATCAGTCGAGTGTTACCAAAATGCGATTCATGTTCCGGTCGTCGCGAACGCCGCGAAATAGCGTTCGACAAAGGCCCGGTAAATCCGCGTCAGGGCCTCCAGATCGCCCACCTCAATGCGTTCATCCACCTGATGAATGGTTTGATTTACAAGACCGAACTCAATGACCGGGCAGTAGTCCTTTACAAAACGCGCATCCGATGTCCCGCCCCCGGTCGACATCTGCGGCGTTTGCCCTGTCTCGTCCTGCACCGCGCCGACCATGTGATCGATCAGAGGACCAGGCTCGGCGATAAAGCAGGGGCTGGCCGGTAAGAAGTCTATTTGGTGACTCAAGCCGCTGCCTTCAAGGGCGGTTCCGGCCTTTCGGGTCAGTATTTCCTTCAGGTGATCGGCGCTGTGGTTGCTATTGAAACGGATATTGAAACTGGCCGAAATGCGCGCCGGGATCACATTTGTCGCCGGGTTGCCGGTGTCGATCGCGGCTATCTGCAGGTCCGACGGCGAGAAATGGGGCGCGCCATCGTCCAGCGGCTCGGCCAGGAACGCGCCCAGCACGCCAAGCATGCCCGGCACCGGATTGTTGGCCAGATGCGGATAGGCCGTGTGCCCCTGCACGCCGGTCACGGTTACGTGTCCGCTCAGGCTCCCGCGCCGGCCGACGCGAACGGTATCGCCAATCCTTTGCGAACTGCTTGGTTCACCGACCAGGCAATGGTCCGGCGTGTGGCCGCCCGCCGCCATCCATTCCAGCACTTTTCTGGTGCCGTTGATTGCCGGGCCTTCCTCGTCGCCGGTGATGAGGAAGCTGACGGAACCGGGCGGATCGCCCTTAACGCCATCCAGATAGCCGCATATGGCGGCCACGAAGCAGGCGATATTGCCTTTCATGTCCGCCGCGCCGCGCCCATAGAGCCAGCCGTCAACGACTTGCCCGCCGAAGGGCGGGTGGCTCCATGCCGCGTCGTCGCCCGGCGGCACCACGTCCGTATGGCCCGCGAAACACAGATGCGGCGCGCCTGTGCCGATGCGCGCGAACAGATTGTCCACGCCGGGTGTGTCTTTATCGGAAAAGGGCAGGCGGTGGCAGGTGAAACCTTCCGCCTCCAGCAGCCCTTGCAAGAGGTCGAGCGCGCCGCCTTCCTGCGGTGTCACGGAAGGGCAGCGAATCAGGGCTTGCGCAATTTCCAGAGGTGTCGCGGCCATGAAAACTAGTCGCGCAACAGATCGTTGATTGAGGTTTTGGAGCGCGTCTGTTCATCGACCGTCTTCACGATAACCGCGCAATAGAGGTTCGGTCCCCAATTTTCGCCGGGCAGGTTCTTGCCCGGCAGGGAACCCGATACGACGACCGAATAGGGCGGCACCTTGCCTATGTGAATCTCGCCCGTCGCACGGTCGACAATCTTGGTCGAGTTGGTGATGAAGACGCCCATGGAGATGACGGATCCTTCGCCGACGACAACCCCTTCGACGATTTCCGATCGCGCGCCGATAAAGCAGTTGTCCTCGATGATGACGGGTCCGGCCTGCATCGGCTCCAGCACGCCGCCGATGCCGACGCCGCCCGAGAGATGACAGTTCTTGCCGATCTGCGCGCAGGAGCCGACGGTCACCCAGGTATCGACCATGGTGCCCTCATCTACATAAGCCCCGAGATTGACGAAGCTCGGCATCAGAACCACGTTTGGCGCGATATAGGCGGAATGGCGCACGGTGCAGTTCGGGACCGCGCGGAAGCCTTCCTTCTCAAATCGCGCCGCGTCCCAGCCGTCGAATTTGGAAGACACCTTGTCCCACCACACCGACCTGCCGGGACCGCCGCCTATAATCCGGGTCGCGGTCAGCGCGAAGGAGAGCAGCACGGCCTTTTTCAGCCACTGGTTGACGGTCCAGCCGCTCCCGTGTTTTTCCGCGACCCGGGCCTTGCCGCTATCGAGCAGATCGAGCGCGGCCTCGACCGCCTCGCGCACTTCGCCCTTGGTGCCGGTGTCAATCTCATCGCGGCGCTCGAACGCGGCCTCGATAGTTTTTTTCAAATCATCGTGGGACATGGGAATTCCTGCCTGACGCAAATCATGGGTGCTTTCTCGCCGGACTTTCTGCGGCGCGAGGGCAGGCTTGTCAATGCGGGTCGCCGTTTGCGCCGGCGGCGATCGCGCCATGAATCCGCCTGAGAAACTCCAGCAGATCCTGCGTCATGTGATGCACATGTACCGGCGGTTCGACCCATTCCTTGATCCGGCGCTGAACCGGGTGGTCGTAATATTCCGAATGCACCAGCACGGTCGCCATGCCGAGCGCGTGGGGGGCTTCCAGATTATGCGGCATGTCCTCGAACATGGCCGCTTCATGGGCTGTTACTTTATGCGCTTCAAGAAACTTGTCATAGGCGGACGCGTCCGGCTTGGGCACGAAGCCGGCGTCGCCGATATCGAACACGCCGTCGAATTTGTCGAGCACACCGAGCTGCCCGGCGACATTTTCCGCATGGGCCTGGGAGCCATTGGTGAAGATGTATTTCTTCCCCGGCAACTCCTCGATGGCCTGGCCGAGTTCAGGCGAGGGTTGCAGCATCGACACATCGATGTCGTGCACATAGTCGAGGAATTTTTCCGGTTTCAGGCCGTGCTCCGCCATCAGCCCGGCGAGCGTCGTCCCGTAAGCCACATAGTAGGATTTCTGGATTTTCCGCGCTTCGTCAAAGGGCAACTCCAGATAGTTCGAGATGAACTCGCCCATGCGCTGGTCGATCTGCGCGAACAGATTGCTTTTCGCCGGGTAGAGCGTGTTGTCCAGATCGAAGATCCAGGCGCGTGTATCGAGAAATCTGTCCACCGGCTCACACGCCGGCGCTGTCGTCGTCGGCGCGGTGCAGCAGGGTGCCCGCGCCATGCTCCGTAAAGAGCTCCAGCAGCACCGCATGGGGCGTCTTGCCGTTGATGATGACGACCGCCTCGACGCCGTTCCGGACGACGGACATGCAGCTCTCGATTTTCGGGATCATGCCGCCGTCGATCGTTCCGTCCTCGATCAGCGCGGCGGCGTCTTTCACGGTCAGTGCCGGGACAAGTTTGCCGTTTGCGTCGAGCACGCCTTCGACGTCGGTCAGCAGAAGCAGCCGTTTGGCCTGCATCCGGGCCGCCAGCGCTCCGGCGAATGTGTCCGCATTGACGTTATAGGTGTTTCCCTCCCGGCTCACGCCAAGCGGGGCGACGACCGGGATAAGGTCGGAGGCGATGATGACATCGATGATATGCGGGTCGACTTCCGCCGGCTCGCCGACGAAGCCCAGATCGACCATCTTCATCAGGTCCGAGTCCGGGTCGGGGATCTGTTTCTCCAGCTTGCGCACGGTCATCAGGCCGGCGTCTTTTCCCGAAATGCCGACCGCCTTGCCGCCCTGGGCGTTGATGGCGGCGACGATTCTTTTATTGATGGAGCCGGCCAGCACCATCTCGACCACGTCCATGGTGTCCTGGTCGGTGACGCGCAGGCCGCCCTTGAACTCCGACTTGATGCCGAGCTTGTCCAGCAGCGCGCCGATCTGCGGGCCGCCGCCATGAACCACCACCGGGTTTACGCCCGACTGCTTCAGCAGCACGATGTCGCGCGCGAAACTCGTGGCAAGGTCCGCGTCGCCCATGGCGTTGCCGCCATATTTCACCACCACGGTCGCCCCGTCATAGCGCTGCATGAAGGGCAGGGCCTTGGACAGGATCGCCGCTTCGGGCGGTGTCGCGCCGGCGGGCTCTGGCGTTTTTGCGTTGTCTTTGGGCATGGCTCTCAAATCCTCGCTGCCCGTTATAGCGAATTGGCGCGCGGCGACAATCTCTAGTCGCGCAATATGGGTAACCAGCGGGCGTGTATGGCAGCCGGCAAAGATCGCTGAATGACGGCTGACTTCCCCTCCCCCTCGCGGGGAGGGGTTAGGGGTGGGGGGTCAGAGAAAAACAGGACCACCGTTTCACCCCACCCTTTGTCCCTCCCCGTCAAGGGGAGGGAAAGTGTTTCCGTTAGGTCAAGCGGCCGGGGCGGGTGAGGGGGCGCGGGCGTTGAATAACTGGCCTCAGACCCCCCTCACCCCAGCCCTCTCCCCGCAGGGGAGAGGGGATCATTCCCGCATCAGGGTCAGGATTGCCGCGCGCAGCTCCGGCAGCCCCGCTCCCTTGCGGGCGGACGTGGCGATGATCTGCGGATAGGCGGCCGGGTGTTTCGACAGCTCTTTCGCGGTGCGCTCAATCACCTTTTCTAGCTCGCCCGCCTTCACCTTGTCGCTCTTGGTCAGGACGCCCTGATAGGACACCGCCGATGCGTCCATCAGCTCCAGCGTCGGCTTGTCGCTTTCTTTCAGGCCGTGGCGCGCGTCGATGAGCAGGAACACCCGGCGCAGGCTCGCGCGGCCCTGCAGGTAATTGCGAATGAGCCGGTTCCACCCGGCGACTTCCGTTTTCGCGGCGCGCGCATAGCCATAGCCCGGCAGATCGACGAGATAGGCGCGGCCGTCGAGCAGGAAATAATTCACCTCGCGGGTGCGCCCCGGCGTATTGGACGTGCGCGCCAGCGCCTTGCGTCCGACGAGCGCGTTCAGCAGGCTCGATTTGCCCACATTGGAGCGCCCGGCGAACGCCACCTCGGGCAGCGTGTCTTCCGGCAATCCGGCCACATTCACGACGCCCTTCATAAAGACGCAGGGGCGGGCGAACAGCGCGTCGGCGGCGTCCAGCGTTTCGGTATCGAATTGCGCTAACGGGGTCATGGCGGTTCAGCCTGGCGCGTATTTCAGGTTCAGGTCTTGCCGCCCGCGTCCTTCTTTTTGCTGAGCCCTATATTCTCGAATATGGTGATCGGCACGCCCTGACGCTTCATTATGTAGCCCTGCTGCAGGACCGAAAGCGTATTGTTCCAGGCCCAGTAGATGACGAGGCCCGCCGGGAAGGTCGCCAGCAGGAAGGTGAACATCACCGGCATCCAGGCGAATATCATCGCTTGAATCGGGTCCGGCGGGGCCGGGTTCAGGCGCATCTGCACGAACATCGTAAAGCCCATGATCAGCGGCCAGATGCCGACCATAAGAAAACCCGGCGGGTCGAAGGGGAGCAGACCGAACAGATTGAAAATGGTGGTGGGGTCGGGCGCGGAAAGATCCTGGATCCAGCCAAAGAACGGCGCGTGGCGCATCTCGATGGTGACGAACAGCACCTTGTAGAGCGCGAAGAATACCGGAATCTGGACGATGATCGGCAGGCAGCCGCTCGCCGGGTTCACCTTTTCCTTCTTGTACAACTCCATCAGCGCCTGCTGCTGTCGCGTCTTGTCGTCGGCAAAACGCTCCTTGAAGCGCTGCATCTCCGGCTGGAGTTTCTTCATCTTGCTCATCGACACATAAGACTTGTTGGCGAGCGGGAACATCACCAGTTTGATGAGAACCGTGACAAGCAGGATCGCGACGCCGAAATTGCCCGTGAGCTTGGCGAAAAAGTCGAGAATGAAAAACAGCGGCTTGGTCAGGAAATAAAACCAGCCCCAGTCGATCAGCAAATCGAACCGGTCGATCTTGTGCGCCTCGGCATTGGCGTCGACCACATCGACCTCCTTGGCGCCGGCGAACAGAAATCCCTCGACAGACGCCGTGCCGCCGTCGGGGATTTGTATCGCGGACCCCAGATAGTCGGTCTGGTAGCGTTCCTGCCTGTTGACGACGCTGCCCGTGAACCGGGCCTGATAGAGCGCCTGCTGGTCGGGCACGATAACCGCGGCCCAGTATTTGTCGGTGATGCCCAGCCAGCCGCCTTTGATATTCTTGAAGCTCGTGACCTTGTCCTCGACCGCGTCATCATAGTTGATTTCCTGCAATCCATCTTCGCCGAGCACGCCAATCAGGCCTTCATGGAGAATGTAGAAGCTCTCCACCTCTGGTTGGCCGTGCCTGGAAATGAGCGCATATGGAAACAGCGTAATCGCGGCGCCGGTTTTGTTCCTGACCTCCTGGACGACCGTAAACATGTAGCTTTCATCCACCGAAATGGTGCGTGTGAAGACAAGCCCCTCGCCATTGTCCCAGCGCAATGTCACCGGCGACTCCGGTTTCAGGTCGCTCCTCGACATGTTGGTCCACCGCGTATTCCCCCCCGGAAGTTTCAGCTTGGCCGTGCCATCGCCGACCCAGCCATATTCGGAATAGAAGGGCTTCTCGCTGCCGGAGGGAGAAAAAAGCGTGACAGCCGGGCTATCAGGATTGACGGTCTCCCGGTATCTGGTCATCACCAGATCGTCGATGCGCGCGCCGGTGAGGGCAATCGACCCCCTGAGCTTCGGCGTCTCGATGCGCAGGCGCCGCGATTCCGCGAGTGCGGATTTCCGGCCCATGCCCGCCGGCACTGGCGCGGCGCCGGGAACCGCCGCGGCGCTGGGCGAGGGCCGGGGCGGCCCGCCGTCCGCGGCGGGTTTCGGAATGTTCGCCGGGCCCGCCGCCGGGCCCGCCGCCGGGTCCGCCTGCGGCGCCGACGCCGCATTCTGCTGCTCCTGCTGTTGCCTGAGCGCTTCGCGTTCCTTGGTTTTGGGACCGTTATAAAAAGTCTGCCAGATCAGAAGCACGGCGATCGAGAGTACGATCGCCATAATGAAATTGCGGTTGTTTTCGTCCATGCACTTTGCTTCCGCGATGGCGGGCCCGCGTGTCAGGCCCTGGCTGATTGCTCCTTGTGAACGCCCTCCAGCGCAATGCACAGGTCCTTTTGAAGCTGAGTGAAGGACCGCGTCAATGCGCCCTGACGGGCAATCACAACATAGTCATATCCAGGCCGGGCGTGGGCACCTGCCACCAGCCGGGCCGTTTCCTTTAATCTGCGCCGTGCACGGTTGCGTATCACGGCATTTCCAAGGCGCCTGGTAACGGTGAAGCCGAAGCGTGCGGTATTCTCCTGCGCGCCCGTTTCACCGGCATTATGCCGCGCCTGCAGCACCAGAGCGGGCGTCCGCCACGCCCGGCCATTGCGAACACGCAAAAACCCCGCCCGCTTCTTCAGTCGGCTCAAGGAGACAGGGCGGCCAAGGAGAATGGTGTGTTTGCCGTCTTGCACGGGATCGCTCGCAAAGATCCACTTCAGGCCGAGAGGCTCTTGCGGCCCTTGGCCCTGCGGCGCGAGAGGATTTTCATCCCTCCCTTGGTGGCTTTGCGCGCCCTGAAGCCGTGCCGTCTCTTGCGCACGAGTACGCTTGGTTGATATGTGCGTTTCACGCCTAAACTCCGTGTCGCCGTCGCGAATGCGGGCCGCGGAACATCAGTTCGGGCGGCAGCCGTTCCACGGGCGTCAAAAAAAGACAATCGAGGAATTGCGCCGCTTATACGTTTGGGGTGATCTCAAGTCAATTGATCCTAGGATATGATCCTGGTTTGTATGTGCACGGTCTAATTCACATATTCTGACAACCCATCACGAAGCATTGATGTCTGGCTGCCTTGTCGAAGCCGCTCCTGTATCTTGTATTGATGGAAAACCGACAGAGGATGATGACGTTATGAATCTGTTTTTGCCGTCGAGGACGAGGGATCACAGGCCCGCTTCGCCCCACCTGGTGCGTCTGGCCGCCAAAGTTACTCTTGCCCTGCTTGTGTGCCTGCCGCTGCTGGCGGGGGCGGGCGCCGCATCGGCGAAGGAATTGCGCGAACGCTTCGCCGTCTTCGATGCCGGATCGCAGGAGCGGGTCGATCACTCCGCCTGGAACCGTCTGCTCAAGACCTATCTGCGCGAGAGCAGGGGCAAGGACGGTCTGAACCGCGTCAACTATGCGGCTCTGAAGGCCGGCGGGATGGAGGAGCTGAAAGAATACCTGTCATATTTGCAGTCGGTGGACGTGGCCCGGCTCTCGCGGCCCGAGCAGTTCGCCTTCTGGACCAATCTCTACAACGCCAAGACGATGGAGATCGTGGCCGGAAACTATCCCGTAAGATCGATCCGCGACATTCGGCTCAGCAGCATGTTCATTCCGGGGCCGTGGAAAGCAAAAGTTGTGCAGGTCGCGGGGGTGAAGCTCAGCCTCGATGATATTGAGCATGACATCATGCGTCCAATCTGGCGTGACCCTCGTATACATTATGCGGTCAACTGCGCGGCCTATGGGTGCCCCAATCTGCTCACCCGCGCCTATACCGGAGAAGCACTTGAAGAAATGCTCGAAGAAGCCGCCCGCGCCTATATCAACTCTCCGCGCGGGATCGATTTCAAAGGGTCCGGGGTCGTGGTCTCGAGCCTTTATGACTGGTATGCGGAGGATTTCGGCGGTTCGCTGGAGAGCATCCGCGCGCATCTGGGCAAATATGCCGAGCCTGCGCTTGCGGAAAAGATTGCCGGGGTTACAAGTTTCGATCAGTACAGATACAACTGGGTCCTCAACGACATGCAATGATGCGGGAGTTTATTTCCGTCAGTGGGTCCCGATCCCGTATGAGCGCGAAATAACCTGGCGGCGGGGGGGAAATTGTCATGACTGACGGCGATGCGCGCGGGCCGCAATCTGACAAAACTACCCTGGTGAAGCGTCTCCTGCCTCTGCTGGTGCTGGCCGGCGTGGCCGCTCTTGTTATTTCCCAGGGCTGGCACAAATATCTGACGCTTGAGCAGATCGCCGCCAATCGCGATCTGCTGAAGGGCTATATCGCGGACAACTATCTCGGCGCGCTGCTGGCCTATATGGGCATCTATATTGTGGTCATCGCGCTGTCGCTGCCGGGCGGCGTGTTCCTGACCCTGACGGGCGGGTTCCTGTTCGGATGGCTCGTCGGCGGCATTTCCACCGTCATTGCCGCCACCATCGGCGCCACCATTATCTTCCTCATCGCCAAGACGTCCCTTGGCGAGCCTCTGGCCGAACGCGCCGGCCCCAGGCTCGACAAGCTGCGCGCCGGATTTCAGGACAGCGCACTCAACTATCTGCTGTTCCTGCGCCTTGTGCCGCTGTTTCCCTTCTGGCTGGTCAATCTTGCGCCCGCACTGCTCGGCGTCGGGCTCGGCACCTATATCATCGGCACTTTCTTCGGCATCATCCCCGGCACATTCGCTTTTTCTTACGCCGGGGTCGGGCTGGACAGCGTGATAGAAGCGCAGCAGCAGGCCTTTCAGGATTGCCTCAAAGGACAGACAAGCGGGGCGAAGGAATGCGAATTTTCCCTTGATCCGGGAGCCCTCGTTACGTCAGAACTCCTGATCGCCTTCGCGGCTCTGGGTGTGGTTGCGCTAATACCGGTGATATTGAAAAAGTTCCGAAAGAGCGCGTCTGCCTCCTGACCGGGCTTTTTTCAGCGACATGAAAATACGAGGATACTCACATGGCAGAACGGCTCAAGCCTGATATTTGCGTTATCGGGGCCGGCTCGGGCGGACTGTCGGTGGCCGCCGCCGCCGCCCAGTTCGGCGTTGACGTGGTGCTCATCGAAAAGGGCGAGATGGGCGGCGATTGCCTCAATACCGGCTGCGTCCCCTCAAAGGCCATGATCGCATCGGCGAAACGCGCGCAGAATATGCGCGACGCCGGTAAATTCGGAATTGCGCCGGCGCGCCCGAGAATCGATCCGGCCGGCGTGCATGATCATGTGCATGGGGTCATTGCCGCCATCGCGCCGCTCGATTCCGTCGAGCGGTTCACCGGCCTCGGCGTTCATGTGATCGAGGCGGAGGGGCGCTTTAGCGATCGCCGCACGGTGGTGGCCGGAGACTATGAAATCAGCGCGCGGCGGTTTGTCGTCGCCACCGGATCTTCGCCCGGAATTCCGCCAATCCCCGGTCTCGACAAGGTCCCCTTCTTCACCAATGAGACCATATTCGACAACAACAGGGCGCTTGAGCATCTCATGATCGTCGGCGGCGGTCCCATCGGCATGGAACTGGCCCAGGCGCACCGGCGGCTGGGATCGAAGGTCACGGTGCTTGAAGCCTTCACGCCGCTCGGCAAGGACGATCCGGAGCTGACCGCGATTGTCCTTGGGCAACTGAAGTCCGAAGGCATCGACATCCGCGCGGGCATCCGTATCGAGAGACTTGAGAAATCGCGCGGCGGCGTTCGCGCGATCATCACCGAGGACGGCATGGAGCGCCAGATCGAGGCCAGTCATCTGCTGGTCGCCGCCGGGCGCTCGCCCAATGTGGACGGCCTGGGGCTGGAGGACGCGGGCATCGAGTTCGACCGCAAGGGCATCAAGGTCACGCGCGGACTGAAGACCACCAACAAACATGTCTACGCCATCGGCGATGTGGCCGGCTCCCTGCAATTCACCCATATGGCCAACTATCACGCGGGGATCGTGATCCGGAATGCCCTGTTCCGCATGCCGGTGAAGGCGAGTTCGTCGAATATTCCCTGGGTGACCTACACCGAGCCGGAGCTGGCCCATGTGGGCCTGAGCGAAGCGGGCGCGCGAGAGCGCCATGGCGACATCCGCATCATGCGCTGGCCCTATGCGGAAAATGACCGCGCCCAGGCCGAGCACGCGACGCAGGGCCTCATCAAGGTGGTGACGACAAAGCGCGGGCGTATCCTCGGCGCGACGATTGTCGGTGAGCATGCCGGGGAGCTCATTCAGCTCTGGGTCATGGCCATGTCGAAGAAAATGAAGATCGGCGCCATCACCTCCATCGTTTTTGCCTATCCGACCTTGTCGGAAATCAGCAAACGCGCCGCTTACCAATATTACGCGCCCAGTTTGACGAATCCCATGATCCGGCGCATCATCGGCTGGCTCAGAATATTCGGCTAGAATCTGTTGTAGACAACCGGTGGTTTCATCAATGCCTTCCGACAAGATTCAACCCGGTTACGGCGGCGACCGGATCGATGGCCCCGGGGGCCTGGTAAGGCCGGCCCTGTTCGGCCTGTCCGCCAAGCTGCTGATTCTGACCATCGTCTTCGTGATGATCGCCGAAGTTCTGGTGTTCGTGCCCTCGGTCGCCAACTTCCGCAAGAACTGGCTGATGGAGCGGCTCGCGGCGTCGCAGATCGCGGCGCTTTCCGCGGCGCCGGACCGGGTGTTGCCGGAGGCGGCGCGGGCCCAGCTGCTGCGCAACGCACAGGTCCACGCGGTCGCGCTCAAGCGCGGCGATTCCCGCAGGCTCATTTTGCAGAGCGAAATGCCCGGTTCCATCGCCGGGCACTATGATCTGCGCGACGCGGGCTGGACGTCGCTCATCTGGGATGCGCTCAAGGTTTTCTTTGCGCCTTCGGGTCAGTTCATTCGCGTCATCGGCCAGCCCGGTTTCGGCGCCGGGCAGTTCATCGAGATTGTTGTCGAGCAGGACCCCCTGAAGGCGGCGATGGTCCGTTTCGGTTTCGGCATTCTGGTCCTCTCGATCATCATTTCCATGATTACCGCGGCCCTCGTCTATCTTTCGCTGAATATGATGCTGGTGCGGCCCATGACCCGCATTACCCGGTCGATGGTGAGGTTCGGCGAGGACCCTGAAGACCTCTCGCGCGTGATTGTGCCCTCCGACAGGCGCGACGAAGTCGGCATTGCGGAGCGCGAGCTCTCCCACATGCAGCGCGAACTCAGCGGGACGCTGCAACAGAAGAACCGGCTGGCGGCCCTTGGCCTGGCTGTCTCCAAGATCAATCACGATCTGCGCAACATGCTCGCCAGCGCGCAGCTTATCTCGGACCGTCTGGGCGGCGTACAGGACCCGCTGGTGCAGCGCATGGCGCCGAAACTCATCAATTCGCTGGACCGGGCCATCCGGTTATGTACCGACACCTTGAAATTCGGCCGGGCGCAGGAGGCCGAACCGGTGCGCGCCATGTGCGCTCTCAGGCCCCTTGTCGAGGAGGTCGGCGACGCGCTTGGCCTGAGCGCCGCACGCTCACTCGCCTGGAATATAGATGTGCCGCAGCCGCTTGAAGCCGATGTCGACCGCGACCAGTTCTACCGGATATTGAGCAATCTGTGCCGCAACGCCCAGCAGGCGGTCGAGGCGGGCAATGGCGGCGCCGGCGGGTGCATAGCGGTGTCGGCGGTGCGCAGGGGCGCCGTTGTCACGATCGCGGTCACCGATACCGGGCCCGGTGTGCCGGACGAGGCGCGCGCGCATCTGTTCGAGCCTTTCCAGGGCTCGGCGCGCAAGGGCGGAACCGGGCTCGGGCTGGCGATTGCGGCAGAACTGGTCAACGCCCATGGCGGGGAAATTGTGCTTGACGACGAAGGGCCGGGCACCACTTTCCGCATCACATTGCCGGACCGGGTTGTGGAACTTCACGCCGCGAGCACCCCGGCCTCCGCCTGATCATGCGCGCCATTGCCGTGCCGCTTGCCTTTGATGGGCCTAGGCCCTAAATAGGGCGTCGCGTGCGGGCGCGGACCCACCGGTCCGGGGCGCGCATGCACATTCCGCGAGGGAGCTGCGCCGGGACCGCCCGCCACATGCATCTTAAAACCTCGCGCAGGGCGCCGGTAGCTCAGCTGGATAGAGCACCAGACTACGAATCTGGGGGTCGGGGGTTCGAATCCTCTCCGGCGCGCCACTTATTTCAATAAGTCATTGTTACCATCAATATTGGCGGATCTTTTCAAGCGCCAATATGGCGCCAGCTCCGTGACCGATATTTCAATTACATTTGTTTGGGGCGCTTAGATCGTTCCGGCTGCGGACATGGCGACCGGTAAATTCTCCCCGGAGTTCGCTTCCGACCCATCTCGGATGTCGCGGCCCGCCCCGTGACGATGCCCTCCAGCCCGATCCGGCCCAGTGTGTATCACTGATAAGTGGGAACCGGTTATCGGAAAAATGATACGCATAAACAAAAAATTAGATCGCGGTTTTGATTCCATCAATACATGAAGCGATTTAGGAAAGCGTGTCCCGCGCTGTGCCGGCAACGAAAGCCGGAAACGCAAGGGGCTTGACCGTGACGCCCGGATAGAGGGCCGGAAATTTGATCGATATCAATTCAGATTGCCGAAATGCGCAGTAGGCTCGATTTCCCACTGGATGATTTGCGGCAGGGCTGGAACCGGGACCGATATCCCCCCAGGAGATGCAACATGGCGGGCACCAGATCACCGACCGAGCGGCCGCTTTCCCCGCATCTTGAAATTTACCGGCTCACGTCGATAGCCGGCATCCCCCCGACCTTTTTTCTGGCCGGATCGTGCCTGTATCTCATCGGCGCGGACTATGAGGCGGCGCGGAGTTACATCTCTTCGGTTTTCGTCGCTCCGGCGCTGGTTCTGGTCGTGATCGTATTCGTGTTGGCACATGTGCATCGGCATGGAGAAAATCCTCGTAGATTACGTGCACTCTCCCGCTCTCAAATTCGCAGGCCTGATTTTCAACATCTTTTTTTCGGTATTTCTCGGCCTGACCGGCGTTTACGCAATAGTGAAACTGAGCTTCGGCGCCTGACATGGCGCGCGAAGCCAACAGCAAGGGTGCGGCAACAAAATGAGTGAAGTCCTGGTCAGAGAGGTCCCGGTCGCAGGCGGCAAGGGCCGCAGACCGGTGACCGGTCGCCGGAGGGGAGGAGCAGCGCTCCCGCCCGGGCCGTTCGCGTTCACCAGCGGGCGGAAACACGCGCTCCCCGCGTATCTGTGCGACGTTTACAACTGGGCCTATCTCAACCCGCGCAATGCTCGTCTGCTGGACAACGAGGCCGTGGTCAACACTCTGCTGTGGGGGAACAGCGGCCGGTTGAGGCGCACGCTTCTTGCCGAAATCACCGCCGGAGACCGGGTGCTGCAAGCAGCCCATGTCTATGGCCGGCTTGTCGCGGAACTGGCGAAGACGGTAGGTCCGGCCGGACGCCTCGAGGTGATCGACGTCACGCCATTGCAGGCGGCCATGTGCCGGCGCAAGCTGCGGGCCTTCCCCCACGCCCGCGCGCGCATCGCCGACGCGGTCTATCCCGGGGAGGAGACATATGACGTGGTTGTGTGTTTCTTTTTACTTCACGAACTTCCCAAAGTGTATAAATGCGCTGTCGTGGATGCGCTGCTGGCGCGCCTGTCGCCAGGCGGGAAGGTGGTGTTCATCGATTATCACGCGCCCGCGCGGTGGCATCCCCTGCGCGGTTTGATGAGGCAGGTATTCGCCCGCCTCGAGCCCTTCGCCGAGGCCATGTGGCAGCATGAGATCGCCGACTTCGCCAGCGACCCGGAGCCGTATGTCTGGCGCACCGAGACCTTTTTCGGCGGCCTGTACCAGAAAACGGTCGCCGGTCGCGAGGCCCTGACGCCTGAAGGCCAGGGTCCGGCCCCGGGGCTGGACCGTTCCTGTTAGCCACTTGTGAAACCGGTGGCGAGGGCTGTTGAAAGGAGGGAGCGGGAGGGAGCCCGCGTTCAAAGGCGCCCGCGCCGAAGGATCGGATTCTGCAACATGCCCAAAGGAGGAAAAAATGAAAACGTTACCTCAAGCCTTGTTCTGGCTGGGACTCATCTCTGTCCCGTTCGCATGGCTGGTTTGGTATCTGGGACCGGACCTTGAAGTCCTGCGGCCAGTCCTTGCCGGTATTGAAGATCCGGCCCTGAGAACGGCTTTGCAAGAGGCTCATGCAGAGCGGTTGGGAATTTGGATCAGTGTTTGGCCGGTATCATTCCTGGTATTGAGCCATATCCTTGAAAAGAAAATGCAGGGATAAGAAACGCCTGCGCCCGCGCCGGCGAACGACCGGTCCTTATTGCGAATGCCTTCGCCGGCCCTGGCCGGAACGGTCTCATTTGATCTGGATTAAGGCGCCGGGCGGCATGGTCTTCATACTTGCCGGCTGAAAATTGGTGAAACTCCTTCCGCGGCTCCTAAGCGAAGCTTGCACGGTTGTGGAGGGTTTTCAGGCAGGTCATGGCAATGAGTGATTTCACCAAACTTCGCGAACGGATGGTCTCCGAGCAGATTTATGCACGTGGCGTGCGCGACCCCCTTGTGCTGAAGGCAATGGGCAAGGTTCACCGCGAGGCGTTTGTTCCCGAAAACCTGCGCGAGTTCGCCTATGCCGACATGCCCTTGCCGATCGCGGAAGGGCAGACGATCTCCCAGCCCTACATCGTCGCCTACATGATCGAGGCGCTGGCGCTCCGGGGCGGTGAGAAGGTACTCGAAATTGGCGCGGGCTGCGGCTACGCCACCGCCGTTCTGGCCGAGATCGCCGGTGAAGTCTACACCATCGAACGCATTGGCCAGCTGGCCGAAAAGGC